>CAYUZZ010000218.1:0-4758 GCA_964449505.1 uncultured Hyphomicrobiales bacterium
AACTTTCAACCATACTTAATTGAATATTTTTACAAAATGCCAATTAAAATTGGTGAGAAGTATAAAATTAGCATTGATTTAGCTGGTAATTTATATAAGCTACCCATAAATAAAATTAATTTGATAAGCGATGACCAAGAAATTTATTTATCTGGAATGTTAGAGAATATCATCGTTCCAGATAAGTTTGTTTACAAAATTGATTTATCTGAAACTAAACTAACTGAAAATTCTCTTAAAAAGAGTTTGCCAGAAATTGATTTTAGCACCTTTCCCAACTTCACTAATCTTTCTTTTAAAAAGTTATTTGTAACAGGAAGTTCAGATTTTGTGAAAGCTGATTTGGACTTTAACAGCAGCTCCGGTAAAGTACAAGGTTATGCAGAGTTGGATTATTCTAATCTACAAAGATATTCTGCAAAGCTAAATGTGAAGGATTTAAATCTTTCCTCGTTAATTAAAAGCAAAGATTACCAGAGCAATCTGAATGGTAATATTGATGTTAGTGGAAATCATTTCAATTTAAATGCACTTTTGCTTAATCTGAGAATGAATTTAATCAATTCTACTTTTCAGAATATATATGTAAAAAGACTTAATACCGTAATTAACATAAATGAAGTAAGCAAAATTGAGATAGATTCACTCTTCGCAGAAATTGACAGAAGTAATGAGTTAAAGGACAAGTTAGAACAATATGATATATTTACCGCAAATTCAGGATATATTAAATTAAATGGAGTTTATGATATAACTTCACTCGATAATCCTATTTATGATATAGATGCTGAATTTAATGCAATTGATTTGAGAAGGATTTTTCAAAATGATGATTTACCAACTCATATCAGTGCTACAGCTAAACTCACAGGTAAAGGTTTAAATGTGGATTCACTAAACGGGAAATACTCTATAAATGTTGAAGAATTGTTATTCGAAGATAGGGCTGTATTTCCATTTAAAGCCGAACTTGATATATCTGGAGATGAGCTTAATCGAAGTATTCTTATCAACTCTGATTATCTGATTGCCGATATGAGAGGCAAATTTTTAACTTCAAATTTGCTCAATGGGCTTGCCGAAGAGGGAGTATTTTTGGGTGAATTTATTAATCAGAAGTTAAAAAAAATATCTCCAGAGATAGTCGCCAAAAATGATTCACTTGGTTCAATAGTTAATTTGAGCCATTTCCCTAACATTGAAGGTATTTTTAAAGCTGAAATTAGAGATATCTCTATATTGAATACTATTCTTGATAGTATAGATTTGAATACTAATATGACATTCAATGTGCAGATAGAATCAGATTCGGTGCATAGTACCATAAAGATTGACACATTAGATGTAAAATTCTTTAAAATTGTTACAAATGATTTAATTTTGCAAGCCAATAACCTTACATTTAACTCGGAATTACATTTAAAAATTAGCGACCACAAAAGTGAGTTTGAGTCCTTTGATATTAATATCAATAATTGTGATTTCATTATCTATAATAATACCAAATTGGTTAATCCAAGGCTAATTCTGAATTTTGATGGCGAAACGGCGAAATTGAATGCTGAAGTTGGTATTTTAGAGCAATTTCATATTGCGAGCCAAGGTAACATTTCATTGAATTATGGAGGTGTTGATTTCAGATTGGATAGTGCTGATTTAATTTATCAAGATAGTATCAAATGGTCACTAAAAAAGCCTTTGTTTGCTTCCTCTTATCAAAATAATTTATCTATAGACACAATGGTATTTGCAAGAGAGCATTATGAAGAATTTGACTTAAGCGGGTCAATCTTAAATAACGTTGCAAATAATATCCAATTAAATTTTAAAAATTTAGATGTAAATAATATACTAAAAATTTTCAACCCTGAATTGTATTACGAACTTAAAACATTAGAATTAGTAATTGATACAGCACATATTACAATAAATGGCAATTTAGACGAACCTGTAATGAATTTGGATTTCATCTCGGACTCACTTTATTTCAATGGCATTGGAATTGGCAGGTTAGATGGCAAATTTGTGCATAATAAAGATAATATTGTTGGCGGTATTACTGTTATAAATGAGCATTTTTCTAATAAAGAAGTTATGAATTTGAAGGTGAATTATTTGCCTCTATATCTTGGTTTGGATTCTACAAAAGAACTATTCACAAAAAAGGACAGTTTCGATATTCGTCTTAACCTTAGTGATATACCAGCAGGACTTCTTCAACCATTTGCACCGAGCATAAGCCAATTAAGTGGCGAACTGGATGCCAATTTGATTGTAGATGGTAATATCCCCGATAATGTGCAGTGGCGTGGCGATTTTAACCTTCATAAAGGAAGTTTCAAAGTTGATAATACTAATATTAGCTATGAAGCAGAATTGAGAGCTAAATTTATAAAAGATAAAATTAATATAGAACAATTAGTATTAAGAAATAAAGGTGATGACGTTTTTTTTGGAAGAATCGGCAGGGCTGATATTACTGGATTTGTCAACCTTGAAAATTTTAAGCCTGGCTATATGGATTTAAAGATAAATGCTGATAGATTACTTGCCCTCAGTGAAAAATCAGCAGCAGTAATGCCAGATTTGTACGGCAATTTTATTATTTCAAGCGACGAGAATCCTATCAGGTTTTATGGTACACTCGCTGAACCAAATCTTGAGGGTGATATCAACGTGATGTATGCAAGCATAAAAATGCCTCTACTAGAAAAAAGGAAAGCCATTAAAACCAGTTTTACATATTATCAAACCGATGGAAAGTACAAAATTAAGGTTACCAATACTCGCGACAGCAGCTTGATTGACGATGTTGATAATAACAATGAACAAAGAAGTATTGCCGAATTGATGAATTATGACTTGAGAATTAAAATACTTGGTCAATTCAATGTAATAATGGATATGAATTTGATTGGAGAAATGAATGCTGTGATTGGTACTCCTGATAAAACAGTTCCATTAAGATACTTGAAAAATAGGAATCAAAGTGAAGCAAATTTATTTGGCGAAGTGGTTGTCAAAGAGCCATCAATAATAAAATCTCTGAAGCAGTTCACCACAATTGGAAATATTAGTTTTCCTACTGGTTCAATCGAAAACCCAAAATTAGATTTGACAGCCATTCACAAGGGAACTTCATATTCTGGTGAAACAAAATCCCAATATATTATTAAAATGTATATTACAGGCACAAAATTAGACCCAAAAGTACGATTCACTTATTTTATAGATGGGGTAGAGGCAAGTGGCTCACAAGAGCAAATTAACGAAGATGCGCTCTATTTACTTGCATTGGGTAGGACAAAAAGCTCTGGGTCTCAATCAACAGGAAATTCGAATTTGTTAAACGAAGGACTTAGTTCCGGTTTCTCAAACTTTGCAACTAAAGCAATTAGCGAACTATTGGCATCAACGGGTGTGATTCAATCTGCAGCCCTTGATTTTCGTGGGGGCTCGTTAGACCTCAACCAAGCAACTGTAAAGTTCTCAGGACAGATTTATGGCGGAATTAGTTGGACATTTGGCGGTGCTATCTCTGACATATCGGGTACAAATGAAATCACAATTGATATTCCAGCTTCGGAATTCCTCGCCAATCCCTTTTGGTCTAATTTTGTGTTGCAATTAACTAAAGCTTCCACCTCAACAAATTCCGTCTCTACACAAGAAGCCAAGAATTGGGAAGTAAAAGTAAAATTTGGCAGTAGTTGGTAAAAAAAAAGGAGCTGAATAAATCAGCCCCCTAATATTTTCAAATAATCCTATTCAATTATTTTTTAAGGAATTCGACGCCATTTTTAACTAATGCATACATATAATTTGGATTATGTGCACCATTAGATCTGTCTTTTGCCAAATATAGATAGTTAAGAGTAACTTCTACTTCTTCCTTAGTCATATTTACACCTTCATTGGTTTGTTTGAAGTATTCTCCCAGAATTTGATAACCGTCAGCAGTGATTGCTTGGGTAGTATCAAGAAATCCTTTGTTGATTAACAAAGTTCTGTATTCTTTCAAAGCAGCTTTAATTTCATTAGATTTTGTAAGTTGTGTAAATACTTCAGGGTCTGGATGGCAACTTTTACATTCTGCAATTGCTGTCATCTGTGAAGGAGTCATTAGGAAAGTATGTCCACCTGCTGCAGGGTTAGTTGGATTAGAACCCATGTGGCAAGATACGCAACCCTTAGCTAAATTAGCGTGGATGTTATTTGAAGGGACACTAAGAGAACCAGCAACATTGTATAAACCTTTCATAGAAAATACGTTTCCTGGAGTACCATAGTGAGGTCCAAATCGTGTATAAGTATTAGTTGAAGGATTTTTATGTTTGAATACAGTATCTGCACTTACCACATCATTATATGGACGTGCTGAATGGCAACGAGCACATAAATTACCAGTTTTGAAATCTACAACTGTACCTGCAGGTTTACGTAAAGTGATAGGTTCGGTTACACGTAATGCGAAGTCAGCATATTCAAAATTAGTATGAATTTTATGACAAGCAGTACAATTAATTTTTGATGTAGCTTTTGTAGTGGCTGTCAAATAATCTCCAGAAGCAACCGATTCAGCAAAACCATCACCACTATGACAAACACCACATGATAAACGACCAGCTTCTTCCTCATATATTATGCCTTTGTTGTGTTTTGAAAGGTCATATTGAGCAAACTTGAAACTAACCTCGTCATTTCCGTGACATTCCTGGCAAGAAATTGAAGCATCTTTGCCGTCTTTACCATCTGTTC
>CAYUZZ010000219.1:0-4756 GCA_964449505.1 uncultured Hyphomicrobiales bacterium
CAAAGCAATTATTCTTTAATGAATCATTCATTAATTTGCTTGCTGCCCACTGAAAACCAAAAAGTAATTTATCTTTCGTGAAAAAATTAGGATTAAAAGTTGTTGGAGTTTGTGATGGGCTTTCATATTTAAAATTCCATGCTGAAGGCTCTTTATCTTGAGCAAATATTATTGTGCATGTTAGCAATAATAAACAAATAATTAAGAGCTTTTTCATAATCTTATTCTCCTTTAACTACTTGAAATTTTAAAATATCTTTTCCACAATATACATTTACAAAATAATGTCCTTTGGTATAATCGGTAAAATCTATTGTTAGTAAATTTTTTGATAAACCCAAAATATCAGTTGATTGGAGCAATTTACCGCTAGTGTTATATATTTCATACTTATTTGAATTATTGCAATGGATAGGTATATTAACTATCCCATTTGTTGGATGTGGATAAATAACTTCTCTTGAATTATTGTCTGTAACACCTGTGTTAGGTTGGTATTGGAATTTGTCAATTAAATGACTAACACCTATGAAAAATTTCATATTTTCATTGTAAATCAGTTCGCCTGAACCTAAATAATCTAATTCAGTATATTTCTTAGAAAATTCAATTGTTTTATTACTCAAATCGATTACTTGTAAATAACCATAACCAGGACCAATATATTTCGTTTCATTTGCGAAAAGGGTTACTTTAGTATTTGCAGCTATACGATTTGGTGGTAAAGCAAATGTCGAGTCAATTATTCGGTTTTCACTTATACTAAAAATACATAATCCCTCGAGTGTTTCTGCATTCCCTGGCTGATAAAATTTTCCTGTAAAATATATTTTATCTGTATTTAGCTCAGAAAATTTTATGTCTGCAGGTTCGCTTATATCATTACCACCTTTCCATATTCCTATTTGCTTTTCTATTACTTTGCTTCTGGTATCAAGGTCCCAAACTATTAAGTAACTTGTTCCAATATTCATTGCTGCTAAATATTTGCCATCTTTGGAAATTGCCATAACATCTAAATCATTACCGCCATCTGTTATTTCTCCAACCAATTCAAGAGTGTTTATATCATAAATCTGTATTTTGGTATAATTTTCATAAGTTTCATGAATCCCTTTTGTTTTTTCCCATAATGCATAAATATAAGGTCTGATTTCACCAACTTTAATTTCCATTTATTATCAGTTGGGTCATTTATTACTTCACCACCGTCCTTAAATCTAAATCCAAAAATATTATTTTCAGGGTCATTTTCTAATTTGATTAATTGATATGGGTCATTTTCATCAATTGTTAAAGCTGCAGAGTAACATAGGGATTTTGTAAACATTATTTGGTCATCATATTTACAATGAGTATAAAGGTCGTAAGACGTTGAACTTTGGTATGCTTGCCATGATGACCTTACAAATAGATTCGTGTTATCATTATAACTGTCTGGAATGAGATAATTTGTTTCAAGTGGCCAAGACCATGCTGTTGTAAGGTCACATTGAGAAGATTTCATCACCTTAGAAATGATCTTTTCGCCGCCCCAGTGCCAGCCAAGAATGAAATTATCTGTTTTGAAATAATCTTTTACTGATTGGGGATTATCTTCGTGAATAGTTGAAAGATAAGCAGTTGTTGTTGTTCCTGACAAGTTCCATACGAATTGTTTTTGTTCTGCTTCTCTTGATTGAGAATAAACCATAACAACTGATATTAAAAATATTGCTATTATTTTCATTGTAATTTCTCCTTTACTCTGTAACCATAAATTTAGTGGAATATTCTTTATTGCCATCTTTCAAGTTAAGTAAATAGATACCTATGGGTAAAACTATAGGTATTCTAAGTTCTATCCCGTTTACTTGTTGCTCAATTCGATTCATGATTTTACCATTAATATCAAATATCTCAATTGCGAGAGTATCATTGATAGGAACAAATCCAGTTATATTTAAAACACCATCGTGATACTTTGTTTGAATATTTAATTGTAAATTACTATCTTTTACATCACTAAATATTTGTTTTAAATCGAAAGCAATTATAGAATTACCAAGATAACCTGTTCCTGCATATAAAATACTATTATTTTTGTTTGTTTCCATCATAAATGCTCGAGTTGGAAATTCATAGATATCAATCCTTGTATCATTGGAAAATCTTAATATTGATGTTTTTTCTGATTGTATTCCAATATATTCACTTCCAATAAATGTAAATCTGCTAATATCTAAACCAAAGCTAGAATTAGTATAATGTTTAAATATATTTAATTTTTCTATATCAAAAATAGTAAGACCCATATCTCCAAAAAAAGCAACTAAGTTATTATCAGGTGAAAATTGAATTTTAGCTATTTGATAATTTTGGTTCTCATACCTTACTAATTCCTTGATAAGAGTCAAAGTAGTAGTGTCCCAAAGCTTTAGAGTAGTGTAAAAACTTCCATCATTTTTTTCTCTAGACCCTGCTGTTGCCATAAATCTGCCATCCGGTGAAAAAGCTATTTTTGTAATCATCTCTTCTGTTTTAACATATCTTCTTTCACCTGATTCTATATCAAGTATTACTATCGATGAGTCATGACCAGAAACAATGCCATAATGAGTTTTATTTGCTCTAAATGCTACTTTATATGAATTTGGTAAGAATACTGCTTCATTTCCATTTCCAATATTTTGAAAAATACCAGAAACCAATTCTGTAACAATTACACCATCGGTAGAAGTAACCATAAATTTCCCATCGTAAGCAATATCAATTGAATTTATTTTTGTTTTGTACCCAAAAGCTGGTAAAGTTCTAATCAACTTCCCAGTCTTCCCATCAATTTCACTTACAATGCCATTTCTGTGAGAAAAAATATTCCCGTTGGGATGAACTGCAAAGCCATCTACCCTACCCAAAGCAGAGTCTGCCACCCACAATACTCTTGGGTCCGGCTCAATTGCCCTCCCCACATATAAATTACACATAAGCACTACTACAAGTGCGGCAAGAGTGAAGAGCGTGTTGGCTCTTCTGGTTTTTTGTTGTTTCATAACTGAAACTCCTTAAAATAATTAAACAAAATGTTTATTTTTTACGGGTCTTTTTTTGCACCCGACTTTTCAGTTCAAAGTTATAAAGTTAATCAGTTAAAAAGTTTTTCAAGGCACCTCTTTTATCAAAAATATTAACTTTCTTCCTAATATCAAACTTCTTAACACAATAACTTTCAACTCAATAACTAAATAACTTTTTTTATTTTTGTACCCCCTCATATATAGATAACGAGATTTTGAAAAAAAAAAGAACTATTTTCATTTTTGTCAATATATTTTAAAAAAAGTTGAATTATTATAAAAATATTAAACGAACATTCGATTTCAACGAACTACAATCTTTCCTCCCTTCAATCATGTTAAGATTCCCATATAAATTTCACTGTTTTACAATTTTAAAAAAACTTTTTTCATTTTTGTATCAAAACCTACTACTATACGAGATTAGTTTTCATTTTGGGACAAAAAAAATTCAACTTTTTTCAATTTTTTCAATATTTTTTAAAAAAAGTTTTAAATTGGCTATTAGTAGCCAGTATTTATCACTTATAGAATAATGTTTTTGCACTTCTATAATCCAAATTATCCAACAAAAATTTCGCTAAGGCATAACGGCAGATATTTCTTATTAATTAAAAATATTAGGTGAGTTCAATTAAATTAGGCATTTATAAGTTATGACAAATCAAGCAATTAACACTAAACGTGCAGAAATCGCTTTTAAGACACTTTTTTATGTTGAGTCATATTTTATTATGGCTCAATTTTTATATTTTACAATATTTTTAGCCCTTTGTTGCAATTATTGTGGATAGATTGACTAGGATTTTGCGTAAATCTGCTAATTCTTCCTTCAATTTCAGATTTTCTTTTCTGATTTCGATTAACTCTTTATCCTTGTCAACATCTTCCTTTAGCATTTCTTCAAATCCTTCTCCATAAAATACATAGTTCCAGTCTAATTTTGGTAATTTCTGAAATAAGTTCCAAACATCTATGCTATCCCTGCTTTTCCATGAATAAATTGTGTTCGAAGAAATACTTAGACGTTTCGATAATACATAATCTGATTTGATGTCTAATAATTCCTTGATCCTATCTAGAATTATCGTTGAATCTACATTATGTTTTTTATTCCTGTTTTCATCTTTATCTTTTTTGAAATTCCCTAAATCCCGAGATCTGCCTGGAAGGGAATCCAAAGTATTAGATTGAGCGTCAATTCTAACATCACCCTTTTCAATTATATTCACAAATTTATACCTTGAATAATTAATAATTCTACTATTTTATTGCAAATCATTTGTTAATATTTCAGAATAATTGCAATTTTTGTTATATATTACGGATTGTTTATTGCATTATTTTTTAATTTAATTAAATTTTCCACAAATCTTTGTAAACCAATTTGGCGGATTCCAAGGAACTTCTAAAATATTTATTCAATTCAGTGCTTGTTTTATGACCTGTACTCAATTTAATCAAATCATCAGGCAAACCCATCATTTTAAGTTTTGTGATAAAGGTTCTTCTTGCAGTATGAGTGGTTATGAGTTCGTATTTTGGTTTTAATTCTTCGATTAACTTGTTCCCAATTTCTTTATAATCCGTTACTAAGTTATTGATACCAGATAATTTACAGATTTCTTTTATATGTTTGTTTTGCTTTTGGTCTGATATAAATTGTGGATTTGAATTATATTTCTTAATGATTTGAATTG
>CAYUZZ010000220.1:0-4755 GCA_964449505.1 uncultured Hyphomicrobiales bacterium
CAATTTGTGCGGCCTGCCACCCTTTTCAAACCTTTTACAGTAATAATATAAGCCTGTTAAATAATGCTACTTGGGGTATTGATTGCAAAAATGAAGACTTTCCTTCATTCGAAACCATCATCCGATTTTTTGAAGGTAATCCCATTAAATTGAGCGAAGAGGCTATTGCTAATAAACCCCTTTACCACCTTTCTGCCGTAGTTGCTTCCAGTTTTATGACTGCATTAATTTCATTTGCGAAGGAAATTTGTCTTACATTAAAATTGGACCCTGAACAATTTCTAAAACCAATAATAGAAGAAACAATTGTCAATTCCTTAAAATCAATCGATAATAGGACTATTCCAATGACAGGTCCTTATGCAAGAGCAGACATTGATGTCATAAAGTCACACTTAAATAGTTTAGAATCGTATCCGAACTTTTTATCTTGTTATAATGATTTGGCAAGATTTTCATTGGACATGGCTTATGGAAACAAGCTGATTAATAGTCAGCAATACAATGATATTAAGTCATTTATAAATAGCAAATAAACCCTATTTGATATAAATGCAACAATTATTTTACATTGCCACCAATATAATCAATAAGATATTTATTTTCAAATCTTTGGTCGGACAAGTTAGCTTTAATTACATCACCAATAGATATTAAACCAACCAAGGTTTTATTGCTTAGAATTGGTAGATGCCTTATTCTGTTACTTGTCATAATATTTTCAATATAATCCATGTCATCTTCGAAGTCGGCATAGATTATCCTTTTGGTCATAAAATCATTAACCAACAAATTAGAAAAATTATCAGGATATTGATGTATTGCCCTAAGAATATCCCTTTCGCTAATGATACCAGTAATTTTAGCCTTTGTGTCTATTACTAATAATACCCCAATATTATTGTTTACCAAAACTTCCATTGCAGATACCATTGGCTTGCTTTCCGAGATGGTGAATACTTCACTACCTTTGGACTTAAGAATATCTTTTGCTTTCATTTTGAAATCCTTTAATTAATACAACAGCATGTAATCCGAAACAATTAAGATATTATTTTAACATTTGTAAAATGTTGAATGATTTTATTTGCCAACAAAGGGATTATTTCTTAACAATAATTCTTATCACTTCTGCCTCTCCTTGATGAAAAGCACCTTCATTTAGGTTAACCGTCAATTCGGTTAATTCTACTATTTGATGATTTGAAAAATCACTTCTCAATTCATCCAAGGTGTATAATAAATCCAAAGAAGACGGACCACCAGACTTATTTCCCAACTGAGACTTACTAAAATATTCAGCTAAGAATGTCCCATTTGGCTTCAAAAAGTTCATCATTTTATTATGGAATTCCATTCTTTGCCCAGGTGTAAAGTGTGCAAAAATAGAAGCAACAACATCAAATCTTTCAATATTGTCGAAATCCTGCCAACTGCTTAAAGAATAATCAACTCTTACATTTTTAAAAGCAGCTAAACCAAGAGCTTTTTGGACAGCTGTTTCAGCAAAATCAAAAGCAACTACATCCCAGCCCATTTCAGCACAAAACACAGCGTTTCTTCCCTCACCATCGCATGGCAATAAAATCGAGCCTGCTTTTGTATTTTTTAAAAATGACTTTAAACATTCATTTGGATTTGTGCCATACACATAATCTAAATCGTCATATCTGGTATTCCAAAATTCATTCATAATTATTTATTTGATATAATTAAATAAGATTGTAATCGTAATTGTCATTATTTAATTTTATTTATATCAATATGCAAAGAATTAAATCTAAGTTAAACACCAAATCACCCGAATATAAGGCAAATTTCGATTATTCATCAGAATTAATAAAAACGTTGAGACTCAACTTGGAAAAAGTCAAAATGGGTGGCAACGAAATAGCCCGTAAAAGACATATTGATAGAAACAAATTATTAGTTCGTGATAGAATCAATTTACTATGTGATGTGAATACTCCTTTTTTGGAATTAAATGCTTTAGCTGCATTCGAGCTTTACAACAACGAAGCACCTTCTGCCGGAGTAATTACTGGCATTGGCATCATAATGGGCAGGGAATGTCTAATTATAGCAAATGATGCTACTGTAAAAGGTGGAACATACTTCCCGATGACTATCAAAAAGCATCTAAGGGCACAACAGGTTGCAATGGACAACCATCTACCATGTATATATTTAGTCGATTCAGGTGGAATTTTCTTGCCTTACCAAGCAGAAACCTTTGCAGACAAAGAACATTTTGGGAATATATTTAATAATCAAGCAAAAATGTCGGCAATGGGGATTCCCCAAATGGCATGTGTAATGGGCTCCTGTACTGCAGGTGGTGCCTACGTTCCAGCAATGAGCGATGAAACAGTGATTGTGAAAAATCAAGGAACAATATTTATTGGTGGTCCGCCGCTGGTGAAGGCAGCTACAGGAGAAGATGTAACTGATGAAGAGCTTGGCGGAGCCGATGTTCACACTAAAATTTCAGGAGTTGCCGACCATCTTGCAGCCAACGATCATCATGCCTTGGAAATTGTAAGGAATATCGTTGAAAATTTGGGTGCTCGACCCAAATTTATAATACAAAGAGAGGCAGTTGAAGAGCAATTTTATGACCCAACAGAACTTTATGGTATAGTACCACAAAATCTTAGAAAGCCTTTTGATATGATAGAAGTGATTGCGAGAATAGTTGATGGAAGTAAATTTCAAGAATTTAAGGCTGAGTACGGAAAAACTTTAATTACCGGTTTTGCTAGAATAATGGGTTATACTGTTGGAATTGTTGCCAATAATGGAATTTTGTTTTCTGAATCCAGCCAGAAGGGTGCCCATTTTATCGAACTTTGTTCATTTAGGAAAATACCTCTTCTATTTCTTCAGAATATCACAGGATTTATGGTTGGTAAAAAATATGAACACAGTGGTATAGCACGAGACGGTGCTAAAATGGTTCATGCAGTTGCAAATGCTCAGGTACCAAAATTTACTGTAATTGTTGGTGGGTCGTATGGTGCAGGCAATTATGCGATGTGTGGCAGAGGATATAATCCTAATCTTTTATTTATGTGGCCCCAAGGAAAAATTTCTGTTATGGGTGGCGAGCAAGCTGCCAATGTGCTTTCATCTGTAAAGGTGAAGCAATTGGAAAAGGAAGGTAAAAGTATTTCCGAAGATGATATCAAGTTGATTCAGGAGCCAATTTTGCGAAGATATGAATACGAATCAAGTCCATATTTTAGTACAGCCAGGCTTTGGGATGATGGTATAATAGATCCAACTGATACAAGAAATGCTATTGCGATAGGTATTTCTATGTCTTTAAATAAACCTATACCAGAACAAAATTTTGGCGTTTTCAGGATGTAAGTAATGGAAATAAAAATAAAAAAAATATTAATTGCCAACCGCGGTGAAATCGCTTGTAGAATAATTCAAACTTGTAAAGAAAACAACATCATTTCGGTAGCTGTATTCTCAGATGCTGATGCAGATGCTCTTCACGTTAAGTTAGCCGACGAATCGTACTATCTTGGTGAATCAACACCAAAAGAATCTTATCTAAATATGGATAAAATTATTGATACTGCATTGCGTTCAAATTGCGACGCTATTCACCCTGGATATGGCTTTCTTTCAGAGAACTGGTTATTCAATAAAAAAGTGGGAGAAGCTGGATTAATTTTTATTGGTCCTAATTTTGAATCAATGAGACTATTGGGTTCTAAGACTGAATCAAGGGATACAATGATTTTGAATAAAATTCCTGTAATTCCTGGATGGAAAAGTGTAGATGCTATTGAATCTGAGTATTACGATGCTGCTTTAAAAATCGGATTTCCTGTAATAATTAAGGCTGCTGCAGGTGGTGGTGGGAAAGGGATGAGAATTGTCCGTATAGAAAGTGAATTTTACCCCTCGTTACAGGCAGCAAAAAGGGAAGCTATGTCTGCATTTGGAGGCGATGAAGTCTTTATTGAAAAATATATTGTAAACCCTCGACATATTGAGTTTCAAGTTGTTGGTGATAAATATGGAAATTACATTCATCTTAATGAAAGAGAATGTTCTATTCAGAGACGACATCAAAAAATTATTGAAGAAACTCCATCTACCGCTCTAAATGAAGCGATTCGTTCTGAAATGGGACAGATTGCAATAGAGGTTTGCAAAGCAGCTGGCTACGACAGCATTGGTACGGTCGAGTTTTTGCTCGATAAAGATAGCAATTTCTACTTTCTCGAAGTCAATGCAAGATTGCAGGTCGAGCATACCATAACAGAAGAAACTACAGGTATTGATTTAGTAAAATTACAAATAGGATTAGCTGAAGGGAAAGCTTTAGAGATAAGCCAATCAGATGTAAATAGTAATGGGCACGCAATAGAATGTAGAATTTACGCAGAAGATGCCAACAATAATTTTATGCCCTCGGCTGGTAAGATTTTGTTTTTTAGAGAGCCTAAAGGAAAAGGAATAAGGTACGATTCTGGGATTTACCAAAACTTTGAAGTACCTGTAAATTATGACCCAATCATGGCAAAATTAATAGTAAAAGGGAATGACCGTGAAGAAGCAAGAAAAAAAATGATTTTTGCTTTACAGAATAACGTTATTCTTGGTGTGGCAAATTCAATTCCTTATTTAATCAATATTCTAAATTCGGAATTATTTGTATCGGGACAAACTTTCACTGACACGATTGATATAAACCAGAAAAATTTCATTGCAAATGATGTAAAATTTTTAAAA
>CAYUZZ010000221.1:0-4312 GCA_964449505.1 uncultured Hyphomicrobiales bacterium
ATACCATTTACAAATACGTTCTCAATTTCTATATAATACTTGATATCATTTTGTAGCCCATCAGCTTTCCAACTTAGATTGTTCGGAAAACTTCCCCATCCCTCGTTATCATTTTTGATGGAATACACTGTTATTTTATTACCTGTTTCCTCTTCCATAGTGATTTGGGCTTCACTAAAACTAACATCTACGTTATTCCATAAATTTGATTTATCAGCTATTACATTAAATGATAAATAAAAATCTTTTCTAAAAAAATCAATTGGGTAATTTTCGTAGGGATATGCAACGTAATCTACATTAGCAGCAGTAGCTCCACTTGCATAATCTTGATAATTGAAATTAGCAGCCACCATATAGCTCGAACCTGATTTTGTAAATCCATCTGCTCTTCCAAAAGTGAATTTTTTCAGAAAGGGATTTATCAAAGCACGGCGGTGTCCAACCTTATATTCATTTGCTTGGTCACTATTTTTGTCATCAATTAGCCAACCTGTAATAATGTCTTCGGAATTAACATTGATTTGATTAGCACCCCAAAAAGCATACAGGTTTGATTTCATTCTTGCCTGTCCACCTGCGGGAGTATAGCATACCGTGCTCGGGTCATCAATATGTTCGGATTTTCCACTAGCTACTATATTTAGACAACCCTCCATAGAACCCTGCTGTGAAGATATTTCGTATTCCAAAGGAGGTAACTTGTGTAATATTCGGATTTGATTAACTCTTTGAATAACCTTATCAATTTCACTTTGCTGCAGAGTGCCAGGTTTGCAATTTTGTACATCTGGAAGTACAGAATATATGTTATTCAAGCTTTGAGAATACGAAAGCGATGAACTGACAAAAGCAAGCAACAAATAATAAATAACTAATTTTGACATACTGAACTCTAATTATTAAATAGACAACGATACAATATACAAAATTAATAAATTTTATTTATTTTTTCTTCTTTTTCTTTTTCTTTTTTTTCTCGAAAGGGCAATCTTTGCAATCACCTTCACAGCATTTGTCTTTTTTGGAATAATATAGGAAAAATAAAGTTGTAAGCATTCCTATTCCCTGATTAATGGTAGGGTAGAACATCTGAATAAACCACCTAATTTGGATACTTCCTGATAGTCAATTTCGATAGTCTGAATCCCAAGGCTATAGAAAATTTGATTAATTCTTTTAAAAGATTTATCAGAAACTATCTTATCGGGAGCAATAGAAAATATATTTGGATTCATGTGGTACATTTCATACTGAGTTACTTTTACCAAATTACTATCACCAATTATGTCGATTATTGAATCGGGGTAGTGTACAAAACCATCTTCGTAAATCAGAGCATATTTTCCACCAAAAGTCTGTAATGCACAATCTAAATGAAGTATATTTGTGGCTGGATTATCGGTTGCAAAAAGTTGAAAAGGAATTACTTCATACTTGGGAAAAGAGCTTCTCAAAAATTCATAGCCTGTATGATTTGTCCTGGAAGATAAACCAACGAAGATATAATTCTTGTGAACTATAACATCACCACCTTCTATATAGGCATTATCTGGTGGTGTCAATAGACATTCATCATATATTTTATCAAACACAAAATCAATACCTTCTTGTTCAACTTTCCTATTTTCTTTTTTCATTTTTGATTTGATGATTTTATCATCAATCACAAATGAAATATCACGCGTGAAAATTTGGTCTTGATTTGGTATATTTTTGGGTCTAAATACTTTGACGCCCTGTTCCTCAAGTAAATTTGAAAAATTATCTACTTGACCAACTAATGTACTTTCAGAGGGAATTTTACCTTGTTGTAGATATTTAGATATTTTGGGGTTATTCTCGTGAACAATATTACCTCTGTCATTTGCTATACCCACAAGCACTGACTTCAATGAAGAAAATTCGTCGTGGATGTTTAGTTTAAATTTCATTAAATTATTTGGTTTTTACTAAACCACAAAAATAAGAAATTTTCATTGAAATTTTAAATTTATTCAAAATAAACTATTTTTGTAACGGATTAGTGAAATAATAAAAAAATAATTATAACCCTTTAAATAATTACAAATGAATGATTTAGACAAAAGACTGCAATTAAAGAAGAAATTTAAAAATTGGGCTGTTGACCCAAATATTTCTATTAATAATAAATTAAACATTGAACAATCATCATCGGATATTACTGCAGAATTTAAAGCAAATTATTTCAAAAATTCGCAAGTAATTGATATGACTGGAGGATTTGGCATTGATACTTATTTTTTCTCTCAATCTTCAGATGAGATAATATACATTGAGGAAAATATTGAACTTTTTGAAGCAGTGATGTGGAATTTCAAATATTTGGAAGTCAAAAATGTCTCTTTTATCAATATGGATTCCATAAAATATCTGAGTTCTCTTAGAAGTAGGGTGAATTTGATATATTGCGATCCGTCAAGGAGAAATGATGGTAAAAAAGTATTTAAACTAGAAGATTCCGAACCAAATATAACACTTATTTTCGATAAAATTGAAGGTTTAACGGATAAGTTTTTGTTAAAAACTTCACCTTTTCTTGACATTAAATATGTCCAAAATCAATTGCCCAATATAAATGAAATTTTGCTTGTTTCGGTAGATGGTGAACTTAAGGAAATACTCTATTATTTCGATTTCAAAAATCCTGATATTGTATCATATACAGCAGTTTTATTAAAAAATAATAAATCTCAGCTTATTAAATTCTGCAACTTAGCAACAACGATTCAATATTCTTATCCAAAATTATATATTTACGAACCAGTCTCTTCAATAATGAAATTAGGTTTTTTTGCGGAGTTTGCTTCTAAATTTAATTTGGAGAAACTTGAGGTTAATTCTCATTTATTCACATCTGACGCATTAATTGAAGATTTCCCTGGCAGGAGATTCCAGCTTGAGGATATAGTTAAACCAGATGCAAAGTTTCTAAGGAAAAACCTAATTGATGGTAAAGCTAACTTAACAATTCGCAACTTTCCGGATACTGTAGCTTCATTGAAAATAAAATTGAAAATAAAAGATGGAGGTAATAAATACTTATTTGCTACAAGACTAATTGATAAGAAGTACAGAATTCTTATTTGTGAAAAAATATAATTGCCTATCTTTGTAATTAACAAATATATCATAGGAGGAGTTTAAATGAGATTATTATTATTAAGCAATTCTACTACCGAAGGTTTTAGTTACTTGGAACATTCAGTCGATGAAATTAAAGTATTTTTTGGCAATCATGTTAAAAAAATTGCATTTATACCTTATGCAGCAGTTACTTTTTCTTATGAAGAATATACGGTGAAAGTAGCTGATGTTTTTTCAAAATTAGGATATGAGATAATATCAGTTACTTCGGGTAATCCCAAGGAAATTATTGAAAGTTGCGATGCTATTGCTGTGGGTGGAGGTAATACTTTTCAACTTTTAACATCCATATATGAAAATGATTTATTTGATTTAATTAAACAAAAGGTTCAATCCGGAGTTCCTTATATCGGGTGGAGTGCAGGTTCTAATTTAGCATGCCCATCAATTATGACAACTAACGATATGCCCATTGTCGAACCCAAAAGTTTTATCTCATTCTCTTTTATTGATTATCAAATCAATCCCCATTATCTTGATGCACACCCGGATGGTCACCACGGTGAGACAAGAGAACAAAGGATATTAGAATTTATAGCTTTGAATAAAAATATCTGGGTTGTTGGTCTTCGAGAAGGTAGTATAATTAAAGTTGAAGGTCAAGTATCTAAACTTCTTGGTAATAAAAGTGCACGGGTATTTAAAAATGGAATAGAAACTTTTGAAATTCCGAGTGGGTCATCGATAGAACTGAAGCATAATATATGAATGTTATCATTTTCGGTGGAACTTCAGCCGTAGCTTCAAAAGTTGCTTATTATTTTGCAATTAACCATGATAATGTTCTAATAAGCTCCAGAAATTTTGCTGATGGACTGGCACTTGTCAATCATTTAAAACTTATATCTGGTAATCAGAACATAAATAATTTTCAATTTGATGCACTCGATTATGATTACAAGAAACCAATGTTATCTGAAATGGTTAAAGAATATTTCGAACCAGATTTGGTTTTGATTGCTTATGGAACTTTGACTGAAAATAAGCTTATACAAAATAATTTAGTAAAAATTAGGAATGAATTAGACATAAATTTATTTTCAATAATTGGTTTGTGCACTGAATTTGCATCATATTTTGAACAAAAAAAATCTGGAACCATTGCCGTGATTTCTTCTGTAGCTGGTGACAGGGCAAGGAGGAG
>CAYUZZ010000221.1:4322-4742 GCA_964449505.1 uncultured Hyphomicrobiales bacterium
TTTATGGTACTGCAAAAGGCGCCGTTAGTTTGTATTTACAAGGACTCAGAGGAAGGCTTGATAGTTCCGGAGTTAAAGTTATTACTATCAAACCTGGATTTATTGATACTCCGATGACCTATGATTTAAAAAAGAATTTTCTTTATTCGAGCCCTGATAAAATTGCTAAGATAATTTACAAAAAATTAAAATTAGGACAAGATATAATTTATGCTCCATATTTTTGGAAACTAATCATGTTGATTATTAAGATTATTCCTGAAAAGTTATTTAAAAAATTAAATTTTTAATCTTTCTTAGAAAAACTCGAAAGTCGCATTAAAATCAAATCCTGAATGCTGTTAATGATATTCAAAGGAACAGTAAACCCTTCTGTCATTATACAAAATGATAAAGTTTCCTTGTCTCGTGTAGTCAGAT
>CAYUZZ010000222.1:0-4736 GCA_964449505.1 uncultured Hyphomicrobiales bacterium
GTGGCAAGCACCGAAGGGAGTATTGAAGGAGAATAGCTTTGGTTCGGGTTCTTGGTATAAAATATCACAATCGGCACATTCAAAGTTTAATGAATATTTAAAGACTTCGTTAGTGGTAATATTAATTATTATCACATTTCCGTCTCCATTTGAAAATGCCATATCTAAGGAGTCTCCAATACGCGTTATTGTTTCGTTATCTTTTCTGATAATGGTACGGTCTGCCAATACATAGTATGGTTCAAAGCTTATTTTAAGGTCATTTTGAACGTCATCAAGCTCGGAGATGGAATTATCCTTACTGTTGATTAGTCGAAAAAAGCCTTGTTCTCTTAGCTGTTTTATTACATTTTCCGAGTTATATTCTTTGGTAAGTGGCAGGAAGCAAATATATAATTTATTGCCTTCTTCAAAGTTACTTATAGTTTTGAGGACGGTGGCGCTATTATCTTTTTGGACAATTTTTCCGCAGGAGCGACATTTTGTAATTCCTATTCTTCCGTACAGAATTCGCAAATAATCATATATTTCGGTACTAGTGCCTACAGTGGAACGTGGGTTCCGTGAAAAAGTATTTTGCTGAATGGCTATTGCTGGTGGAATTCCCGAGATGGATTCGCAATCTGGCTTTGCCATACGTTCCAAGAATTGCCTTGCATAGCTTGATAGGGATTCTACAAAACGTCGTTGTCCCTCGGCATACAAAGTATCGAAAGCAAGAGATGACTTGCCAGAGCCGCTTACTCCAGAAATTACGGTAAGTTTATTCCTTGGTATATCAACATCAACGTTTTTGAGGTTATGAACTTTAGCCCCTTTGATAGATATTATTTTTTTAGATTGCGACATTTTCTTTTAATTAGTTTTTATCAATATTATATAGATAATTGAAGAAACTTAATATTTTAATTTTTACCGATAAAGGTTTAATATTTTTCATACATTTGAAATGGAGCAAGGGGCAAAAATTCCTTCCTATATGGCTGCAAGGACGACACCAGATATTTTCTTCAATTATTAAAGATGGCGATTGATAGGGGATAAAACCAAAGTTCTGCACGGTGGATCCGTAAATTACTACCGAAGGGGTTCTCCTTGCAGACGCTATATGCATCAAACCGGTATCATTTGTAATTATCAGGTCGGATTGGTCAATTTTTTGTGCAGTTTGAATTATGTTGAGTTTGCCCGCAAAATTAACGGCACCAGTTTTATATGAAATTCTACTGCAAAGTTCGTTATCATCAGCACCACCTAATAAAATAAAGTCTGCATTTATATCATATTTAATTATATTTATAAGTTCTATAAAATCTTCCTCAGCCCATCGCTTAGTTTTGAAATGGGCTGCTGGTGCAATGCTAATTGTGTATTTATCTTTTTTGTTATATTGACGGGTGAATGGTTTGTATGTATAAGAATCACTTTTAAGCCATAATTCTATACCCTTGTCATCGCAGATAAAATCGGGGTTGCTGTAGGCTTGGCAGTACAGGTCTGGTATCGCTTCGAATGCCTCTTTTTTGTGTAATTTAGCATAAACGAGGGACATTTTAAAGAGTCTCCTTTTGTTGAAGGAATAAATATGTGCCCTGAGCCCTACTGTCAGAAATTTGCTTCTCTTGTTGCACTGCAGGTCGATTACAATATCGGGATTAAATTCCAAAATTTTATTTTTTAGTGCAGTAATATTAGTTGGCGAATTTTTTATGTATGGTTGAATAAGGTCAATATATGGATTATTTTCTAATATTTCCAAGTATTCTTGCTTGGTAATAAAAACAATTTCTGACTTGGGATAATTTATTTTTAAATTCCTGAAAATCTTTCCTGTGAGCACCACATCTCCCATCGAAGAAAGTCGGATTATAAGAAATTTGAAATTGCTTTTATTTTTAAAAGTCATTATTTTTTATATTTGTTTTTTATTAATTACATAATTTAACAAAAGTATGAATTATACAATAGAACACAAAGATAATATTGTGATATTCGAATTGAAGAATAAAACAGTAGAGTCGGGTATTTCCTCGGAATTAAAGGCGAGAATGCTAATAATTGCCCAGCCCGATATTGAAGCTCTTATAATAAATTTAAGTAGTGTAGAAGCCATTGATAGCTCAGGGCTTGGCGCCTTGTTGCTTGCAAATCGTCAGCTTAGCGAACCCGATATACCAGTGTGCCTGATTGGAGTAAAAGAGTTTGTCCGCAGTTTGATGAATATGACCAAAATTGATGAAGTATTTGAGTTTTATGATACTGTTGATGAAGCAATTGAATCAATAAAATCTCGCAGTGAAGAAGATTAATTTATTAAAATATATATGTTACCTTGAAAAGTAAGGATAGTTGGCTTAAAAAAATCGAATATTACCTTAAAAACAAAATCGATAAATTAGTTTTTAAGGAAATGAAGTCTATTTTAATAATTAAACCAGAAGAAAAGTTATCTTTGTTTGACGGGTCTAAAATCCTGATTCTAAGGAACGATAGAATTGGTGATTTGCTCGTATCGGTGCCATTTATTAAAACTCTCCGTAATCGTTATCCAAATGTTGAAATTGACATTTTGTTGTCAGTGAAAAATTATAGTGCTAAACGTGCCATCGAACATCTTGTAAATAATATATTCGTTTATAGGAAAAAAATTCTCAATACCTTGCTATTAATTTATCAATTGAGAACTAAAAAATACGATATTATAATTGACCTTTTTGATAATCCAACTACCACCAACAGCTTAATCATCAAACTTGCAAAGCCCCTGTATTCCATTGGATTGCACAAACGCAAAACCAATTCATATTCTATCGAAGTGCCTTTATTAAATAAACTTAAAAATCACATAGTTGATAGAATTAATCAATTATTGATGCCATTTGGAATAGACCCAAAAAATGCAGAGAGTAAGTTGTTATACGAGTTGAAAGAACAAGAATTAAATGCTGCTAATGATTTATTGGGCTTGAAAACCAAAACCTATCGGTTGGGAATTAATATTTCAGGGTCGAGTATGTCCAAATTTTGGGGCTGGGATAATTACAAAGAATTTATTGAATTAATAATTAAATTACACTCCAATTACGAGATTATTATTTTTGAATCCGGACCTAATCCAGGAGAAGCAGAATCGCTTATTTTAAATTCAATATGTAGAATTGCTCCACCGACAGAGGATTTTAATATATATGCTGCCATGTTATCTACTTGTGATATAATTTTATCGCCCGATACAGCGGCAGTTCATCTTGCTGCTTGCTTCCAAATCCCTTGTGTTGGGCTCTACTTATTTTCGGGTACAAAAGAAACTGGAGTACCATGGACTCCATATAATTCTCCGAGTAAGTGTATAAAAACAAAAACAAACGATTTGAAAAATATTGTTGTGGAGGATGTTGTAAACGCACTCGATGAATTAATAACCGAACATTCTATTTATTAATAAAATGAGAATCCTAATTGTTCAACTTGGAAGATTTGGTGATTTAATTCTTATAAGTCCAGTATTCCGTTTAATTAAAGAAAAGTATAAGGATGCAGAAATTACCTTGTTTGCAGGCAGGAAAAATTATGATGCCTTGGTGGGAAACCCATACATAAATAAAATTATTAAGTTGGACAAATCGCTGAAAGGAATATTGAGTACTATTTATAGCATCAGAAAGAAGCGATATGACTATTGGATAGATCCAAGAGACCATTTTTCCAAAGAAAGTAGAATCATCGCACAATTGTCGCGTGCCCATCATAAAATCGGTTTTAATCAACCACAGTTGAAAAAGGTATTTGATATTGATTTAGAGCCGTCACCCAAAAATCTACATCATACTGAAATAGCTATTAATTCACTTCGTGTGCTTGGAATTAATTTATGCGATACAGTTCCTAAACCAGAGCTTTATTTTGAAAGTGGGGAAGTATTTGGGCAAACTGTTAATGACATAATTTTGGGTGAACCATATATATTAGTCAATATATCGGCAAGTGGTGCACATAAAATGTGGGATAGTATTAAATGGTTCAATTTTTTGGCAACGGCTAACATTAGCCAAAAAAGAATAGTCCTTAATTTTATGGAATCGGAACGGCAGTTAGCACAAAAAATAATATCTGAATTTCCACATATCGAGTTACATAATGCTAAAAGAATTCGTGATGTGATGCTTTTAGTAAGCAAATCAGAATTAGTGGTAACTCCCGATACGTCAATAGTGCATATTGCATCTGCATTTAATAAACCGCTTTTTGCATTTTACAGTGGTTTGGATAATTTTTATGACAAATTCCGACCTACTACAGAAAAATTCGTTGCTGTGAGAGCTAATCATGATGATAAGGGAATTGGCAGTATTGATGCACTTGTGGCAGGTAAAGAATTTAATGCTTTTTGTGATATGTTATGCCTTTCTAAATAGATTTTAATATAAAATCAGCTATTGTTGCTGAAGAACCTTTGTTATCATTGATATATTTTTTTGCAGATTTGCCAGTCTCTAACCTGAAAATTTTATTGTTAATTAATTCTTTCAAACATAATATTAATTCCTGAGAATTGTTTATAATACTTAAAGCCTTGTTTTTATTCAAAGCAAGGGCGTCGGGTGATTTTGAAATGTTAGGACCAGTGATGATTGGTATTCCATAGCCGGCAGGCTCGGCAGTACTATGAACTCCATCACCAAAACCACAACCAACGTAAGCAATGTCTGCATATTTATATAATTGCAAGAGCAGTC
>CAYUZZ010000223.1:0-4733 GCA_964449505.1 uncultured Hyphomicrobiales bacterium
ATGACAAACCATTTGCAGTTATCCAAAATTGCAAACGCTGTTCATCTTTCGAACTTAAATTCTTATAATAGTCCATGTTTCTGAAATATTTTAATACCTGAGCTGACCTTAATTGTGATAGCATGATATTTCCAATATACGGGTCGCTATCAAATCTTAATGCAGCAACAGTATCAGTATGCCCTTCAATTCTAATTTCCGCAATTTTATTTTTATAATTTTCCTGCATAAGAATTGTAAAATAACGAGGAAGAAATTCAGATAATATCTGAGCGAAATAGGGTCGAATATTTGTTTGACCTGATTCAAAAAGCACTTCAGGATTAGTGAATTTTATTGATAAGTCTTTGTCTAATTCAACCTGCCATTCTTTGAAATCATCTTTAAACTCATTTTCTAATTCTGCATATAGTTGCTCTTTAGTTGCCTTAAATTCTTCAAAAATTATATCTCTTTCCTTTTGTTTTTTTTGAACTTCTACAATATATGAAATGGCAATAAACATAAATATAACCATCAACCCAGTCATTATATCTGAGAATGAAATCCAATTATTTTCATTACTGCTTCCTTTACCTTTAGCCAATGCCATATTTTTTATTTTTTATAGTTGGCAATAATTCTATGAATCAAATTGTCAAGATTTTGAAGAGTATCATTCAATCTCTCATAAAATTCAGCATTTATATTTTCAAGGTCATTTGAAAGTCTTTTGCTAGCTTTTTCAATTACTCCTACGCCTTCATTAAGTTGTTTTTTTGTATTTTCCCAAAATATTTCGTTTATGTCTTTGATTTTATCAATACTTTCTAACCTTGTAAGTAATTTGGCAACACTATCGCTAAAATTCATTTGGTTTTTAACCCATGCATTCAACTTTTCTGTTGTCTCGTCAAATGCTTCTGTATTTTCTTGCAGTGTATCTATCGTTGTAGCAAGTTTTCCAACAATTTCCTCAAATTTAGTGTCATCAATAAGAACTTTTTGAAGTTCTTCAATAAGTTTAGTTAAATGACTGTTTTCATTTGTCAGCTTTGTTGTGTTTTCCGTAATCTCTTTAATAGCAACTGACGAAATTGTAAATTCATTAGAAACTTCTTTAAACTGATTTGTCAGTGAAATAATCATCTCTTTATTTTCAAGTTGCCACTGATTCATTAGCTGGACGCTATTATTTAGCTCTTTGAAGTTTTCTTGAACTAATTTTTCAATTAATGCAGACATCTGTGCATTAAACTGTTCAGTAGCATTTTTCATTACTTCGACCAATGCTTCTGTATTGTTTTTAGCTAAGAGTTTGGAAAACTCATCAAATTTCTGCCGTATAAGCTCATTATTCTTGTTCATTGATTCAATAATCCAATCAATGTTTTTCTTGTTGTCTTTTGAATATTCATTCTGTTCGGCTCTTAACTTCTGTATTTGTGTTAATAAACTTGTTTCTCCATCACCACCAAGTGCTAATTGAACTTTCTCTAAGGTTTTATTTTGAATATCTTGTTTATTATCAAATTCAGTAAACTGATTTCTGAGCTTTATTATTTGCGTAGAGATACTATCATCTGTTTCGCCAATAAGGGATTTGTTAATTAATAGCAAATTATCATTTGATTTTTTATTTCCCTCCTTTAATAAGAATGTTATTACCTGCAAAGCAGCAAGTTCATCAGTAGGTTTCGGTGGTGATTTTTGTTCAACCCCATAAAGTATAATTTGAGAGGCCTTGCCAAATATTAAAGAAAGTACTATACCCCAAATTGAAGTGGAAAAAGCTGTTTTCATACCTTCCAATAGTGGTGGTATGCTTTCTGTAATTTTATCTACATCGAAATGTTGTAGTCCGAAATAAATACCTACAAATGTTCCTAATACCCCAAGTGTAGTGAAAACTGTTGGAATTGATTCGTATACATAATTAATTACTTTTTTCAGAGCCCAAACTCGATATATATAATAGGTTGAGAAAAATGTCCAGCCGATTATTAGACTGTAAATTACAATTGTGTATGTAGCCATATTAAATAAATTGATTTAAAATTTTCACCGTCATAAATTGGTTTGATTGTCTCAATATGTTGCACTGTTCTTTTTTTAGCATTGGCGGTAACGTTCCGCAAATATGATTAGTTTCGGATTTCGTAGCACTTTCCTGTCGAAAAGCACCGAGGCTGATGCGGGTGATAATGTTGATTATCCGCACCGAAACCGCAATTAATTATATTTTGCTGTTACAGGCAGTGTTTTATCTTTTCATCCTAAAAATATTTTTCATATTCGATAAAAAAGTGTTTTCTATTAACTGCTCTTTCTCTATTTCTTGATTGCTTTCAGAAATTAAATCAGCACTATTAATTGTTTCAATTTCAACGTCACTAGAATCCTCTTTTCCCAGTTGAGTATCATCAATGGCATTTTCTTCTTTATCAAGTTTTTTTAATCCTCGCCAATCGTATCGGATTGGTCGTTCGCCATTTAATTTGTCAAAATGAATCATATATGTTTTCTGCTCGTCATTTTTTGAGGTGACACAACCTTCACCCCAAGTACTAAATTCAACAACATCACCAACCTCTAAAATAGGAATAGGTGGTAGGTTTAATAATTCATTTTCTAATTCAATTTGACTTTTGGCAGCATCTATAATTTCTTGTGGTAAAATCCCTTGGCACACATACAAATTATCCTTTATTTCCCATAAAAATCTTGAAGGATACTTATTCATTCCTATTTGAAAATTATATCCTTCTGATTCAGTCATATAAAATGCTTTTTCTGCTCTCGTAATTGCAACGTAGGTAAGCCTTCTTTCTTCTTCTAATCGTTTTTCTTTCATAGACATATAGCTTGGCAAGACTCCATCTGTGAAACCACACAAAAACACATAAGGGAATTCTAATCCTTTTGCAGTATGGATTGTCATTAATTTAACTCTGTCTGTTTTATTGTTATCAACATCCATATCTGTGTAAAGAGCTATTTCCTGTAAATAATTCTCTAATATAAGTTTTTCTGTATCATCATTTTCGAGAGCAATTATTGCGTTTTGCAATTCTTTGATATTTTCAAGACGTTCTTCATCTTCGTCTGCGCGATACATCTCTGTTAGTCCAGTTTTATCTAATATTCCCTTTACTAAATCAGAGACCAAAATTTCATCTTTTCGTTTTTTAAACTCCTTTATAAGATTTATAAATTCTATAGCGCTTTGTCTATTTAACGAATTATTCTCTATCGTTTCATACAATGAAGTGTTGTTCTGCTCAGCTAACTGCTTAATATTGTTAATCCAAACTTTGCCTAATTTTCGAGAAGGTGTATTGATTATCCTCAAAAAAGATAAATCATCACCAAAAACAATCAGACGCAAATACGACAAAACATCTTTAATTTCTCTTCTTTCAAAAAATCTAATACCACCCCAAATAGAATACGGAACTTGTTCTTTAATTAAAGATTGTTCAATCATTCTTGAAACGTGATTAGCTCTGTAAAGAATAGCAAAATCGGCATATTTTGATTGATTCTCCTTTACTAATTTCTGTATTTCAGAAACTACAAATAATCCTTCGTCGAAATCGCTTTTTGCGTGATAATGAACAACATCTACGCCATTTGGATTGTTTGTAAACATATCCTTATCAATGCGTATTTTATTGTTTTTAATGATAAAATTACTAAGATTGAGAATGTTTGGTGTTGAACGGTAATTTTGATTCATAATTACCGTTTGAGTGTTAGGATAATTCTTGTCAAAATTAACAAGCAATTCTGGTCTTGCACCTCTCCACTCGTAAATAGTTTGATCCGGATCGCCAACGACAAATAAGTTTTTGTGCATTTGCGAAAGTATGTCTACTAAATAAAATTGTTTTGGGGAACTGTCTTGTGTTTCATCAACTTGAATATAATACAAGCGTTGCTGCCATTTTTCTAAGACATCTTTGTATTTGCCAAAAATATAGACAGTAAAATTTATTAAATCATTGAAATCTAATGCAAAATTGCGCTGCTGTTTTTCTAAATATTTTAGAAAAACTTGGTCGAGTAAAAGCTTGCTATCCTTTAACAATCGTTCTGAACTGTCGATAACTTCTTTCCCTTCAGCAATGTATTCAATATAATTTGTAGAGTCTTTTAATATTCCAATGTGTTTAATTGCTTGTTTATGTGTACAATTTTTTGAGTTAATGCCTAATTCTTCATAAACAACTCTCAAAATGGTTTTTTGGTCTTCAATATCCATAATTACAAATTGTTTTGGATATTGAACTTTATTAATGTCTTCTCTAAGCACTTTTACACAGAAACCGTGATAGGTTGTAATATAACCATAATCATTATTCTCTCCAACCAACCGCCTTACACGATTTCGCATCTCATTTGCGGCTTTATTGGTGAAAGTAACACAAAGAATATTTGCAGCATTTATTCCCAATGCCTCTACCAAATATGCATATCGAGAAGTTAGTGCCTTGGTTTTCCCAGAGCCAGCACCTGCAATTACACGAACATAACCCTCCGTTGTCGTAACGGCTTGAACTTGTTGTTCGTTAAGATTTTCTAAAATTTTATCAATTTGGTTCATTTGCTGTTATGTAGCGTCATTAACATTGCCCCTAACTTACTTATAGTTATGACTCCATCATACCTATCTAACTATTTTAAATAGGTAGGTATAAAAATTTACATACTTTATTTTAATCAAATATATAAATAATTCATTATAAATCATC
>CAYUZZ010000224.1:0-4703 GCA_964449505.1 uncultured Hyphomicrobiales bacterium
TCACCTGATGTATCATCAATTACTTGATCTTGCATTATAGGACATGTAAAATACTCGTATCCATATTGCTTGTAATAAATTGGATAACACCAAAATGATTCTGGGTACCCCCATGCTATATTGAGTGGCATCAAATCATTGCTGGGGATGCAATAATTTGTAGGACCCAAGTCGTCTTGGGCTTCTACCACCACGTTGCTTACCAAGGTAATTGATAATACTGCAAAAAGCATTATTATATTTTTACCAATGTTGTTTAACTTAAACATCATAAATCTCCTAAAAAATGAACAATAAATTAATTTTTTACACTTTCTCATCAATAGAAACACATAATAATGAATTTTGTTACAAAAAATATGTCATTTTATTTTCGTTACTATACTTTTATTACTATTTTTTAAAATATTTCGAATCTTTATATTAATTTTTAGTTCATAAATATCTTGAATTTTCGTTTCAAAATTTTTTATATTTTAATTAAAATATTAATTATTTTTAACTTTTTTTTATTAATTTAAAATTGAATTATTATGATTGAAAAACTGATAAAAATTGGAGGAGCTGCTATCCAAAATAAAAATGATTTCATTAACTTAATTGAAATTATTAACAAGCAAAGCTCATTTTCCGAGCTAATCGTTATTTCGGCATTCTCGAAAGCCACTCGTAATCTCAGGTTTACGGCAGATATTGCATTGACGAGTGATTTCGAGTCAGCAGTTTTGAAATTAGATGAAATATTCTCGTTCTTAGAATCATTGTCACTTGTCAGTTTAGATTTAAGGGATAATTATGAATATTTATGGAAAATTTTAAAGGGAATTAATCTTACTCGTGAATTAACTCCAAGAATTTTAGATAGAATTTTAGCTATGGGAGAGTTGTTATCCACTGAAGTTGTTAAACAGAATATTTTTGATAATAAAATCTGTTTTGTTAATGCTTTCGATTTAATCCTTACCGATAGTCAATTTAATAATGCAAATCCTGATTATGAATCTTCTAAAGAAAAATCGTTGGCTTTTTTCTCTGAATGCAAATCACATAAAATTCTTACACAAGGATTTATTGCAAAGGATTTAAATGGCAACCTTACTACTATGGGTTACGAAAGTTCAAATCTTACGGCAACTTTACTTGCGGATTTCCTTAGCTTGAAAGAACTTACTATTCTTACCAATGTTGATGGCATACGTAATTTCGACCCCCAGCTAAACAATTCTCATCAATTAGTCCAAAATTTGAACTACTCCGACGCACTTGCTCTTGCTAATTATGGACTTAATCTTTTATATGCTCCTATGATTAAAATAGCGAAAGAACGTTCCATAAATATTGAATATAGAAATATCAATCATAACTCTTGCTCCACAATGATTAATATGCAAAAAAGTTCCGATAAATCCATACTGATTGTAAACTACTTAAATAAATCAAATATTTTAGATGATGTATCTACTCGGACTATTTTTTCTATATCTGATAGTATCGGAAAAATAAATTTTTATACTGCAAATAATTCCAATTTTAAAATAAAAGCAGACTTTATACAATATTATATATATAACTGTGATGTTTCTCACTTTATACTTTATTTTTTGAATAATTTTAATATTGAGGATTATAATTTCGATAATTTTGCAGTAAATAGTTTTCGTATTATTGGAAGCTCTGAAAATTACCAAAGCGATTTAGAAAAATTAATTAGATATATAAATAATGATAATTGAAAATATCAGTAAAATTGACAAGTACTTACGCCCTATTATTATCCACAACTTTCCAAAGTTGGGGATTGAACTATATACTAATATGCGAAAATCATTTTTGAAACATTTAGTAAATAGTGCACCCGATATACGCTATCTGTCTGATGGCTCGCATATTACTAAAATATGGGGACTTAGTTTCAATTGCAATCTCTTCAACTCTGCCGGCATATTCAAAAATGGCGATGGATATGAGTTATGCTTTAGTCAGGGTGCAGGAGCTTTCCTCGCAGGAACAACTACATTCAACCCTCGTTTGGGAAATTCTAAAAATGGGATTTTTCATCCTTTTGTACCACTACCAAATAGTAAAGCTGCCATTAATTGGATGGGTTTACCCAATGATGGACATTATGTTGTCGCCGAGAAATTATCAAAAATCGAAAAACGCAAAAACTGTCCCTTGGCAGTCAGCATTTCTTCCGACCCCGATTTAATCGAGAATGATGCACTGCCTCTATTGACAGAAGCATTCCGAATTTTCAATAAAGCTGGGGTTGATTTTATTGAACTGAACGAAAGTTGCCCCAATGTTCATCATAATGAAAATTCCCAGAATGGTATATTAGATATTAATTTAATTAACAGACTTAATTTTGTTAGTGATAAATTTCTTAAGCATAGAAATAGGAGTATGCCTGTTATTGTAAAATTTGCGGTCGATATCGACCCAGAATTGATTCCCGAATTAATTGATAATCTTATCGATATGGGCTTCGATGGTGCTAATTTTGGGAATACTGTAAAAAACTATTCCTACTTTAGACCTAAAATTGCAGAAAATGAATTTGAAATTTTCGACTATTTTACCGAATACTATGGTGGTGGAATCAGTGGTAATCCACTTAAGGAAAGTTCACTCAATTGTTGCAAAATTGCAATTACTGCAAGAAATAATAAAACATTAAATAAAGAGTTTGCAATTATCAGAACAGGAGGAATTCAGAATTATTCCGATTTGGAGGCTTCAAATTCTATTGGTGTCGATTTAAATCAATGGTTTACAGGATATTTTGAAATGTTTGCAGATTTTGGACATAAATTATATACAAAGATGTACGAATATGATTAGAACCCAATTAATCGAGAAATTAAATAATATTGGCAAAAATATATATGATGCTCATTTACTTGAACTAAGCAATCAACTTTTACAAGAGATTTTACAACTCCGCTTGGATGATGATGCACTGACAACAGCATTTTTCCTAAAATCTGATATGAGCAAAGACTCGATAAAATCGGCTATCGAATCAAATTTCTCGAAAGGTATTGTTGAGAATATTCTACTCCTTAACCGAATCAGCAAAGTATCGCTTAGCAGTTCTACCCAAAATTTAAGTGAACTAAGGAAATTATTTATCGAATTAACAGATGACGTAAGTATTATTTTTATTAAACTTGCCGAGCGGCTCATCAATCTCCGAATCGCCGATAAAATTCGGTACCACGAATTGAAAATATTATCCGAAGAAGCCCTCTATTTCTATTCACCCATAGCCCAACAACTTGGCATTCGCCGTATTTATCATGAATTGGAAGATATTTCATTTCGGAATTTATTCCCTGATGACTTTAAATATCTTGATACGATGATAGAAAAAAAACGCAACATTTTCGATGCTAAATTGAATAATATGAAATTGGAGTTGCAGAAAACACTCCAAAAACACAAAATTTCTGCTAAATATCAAGCAAGAGTAAAAAGACCTTATAGCATTTATAGAAAATTAGTAAAACAAAAAATCCCATTAGATCGTATTTTTGACCTCCTTGCGATGAGAGTAATAACGGATTCCCCCGAAGAATGCTATCTGGCACTCGGTGCAGTGCACAGCCAATGGATACCAATCGAAGGAAGATTCAGGGATTGGATAACTTTCCCCAAAGCCAATGGATACCGCTCAATACAAACTACAGTTGCGACCCGAACCGGTGATAAATTTGAAATTCAAATCCGAACCGACCAAATGCACCAAGAGGCAGAATATGGCTCGTCGGCACATTGGGCATATAAGCAAGGAAGCAAAGTTAATCAGGGTGATTGGATAAACCGACTTCGCGAATTCCTCGAAAATGACGAGTATTTCGATAATCCATACCTGGCTTTCGATAAATTGAAGTCCGAAATGAAACGGGACTATATTAATGTCCTTACTCCCAAGGGCGAAATAAGACCACTTGCCGAAGGCGCTACTACACTCGATTACGCTTTTTCGGTGCATACAGACCTGGGATACCATACTGTCGGTGCAAGGGTAAATGGAAAATTCGTAAAACTGAATACAGTTCTTAAATCGGGCGATGTGATTGATATTATATCAAATAATAACTCCACCCCTTCAAGAGATTGGATAAACATTGTAAAAACCAACCGTGCCAAATCGAAAATATCTAAATGGTTCAAGAAAAATGAACAAGAAATTTTTGTAAATGAAGGCAGAAATACTTGGGAAAAACTAAAAAATAAATACCGAAAAAGGCTAATTGGATTTGACGATGAACAAAAAGCAAAAAATAATATCACGAAAATTGGATACAAAACAATTGACGACTTCTTCTATGCTATTGCCTCTGGTGGAATCAAATGCACCCTATATACTCTAAAAAAAGTTTATCCTGATGCTTTCAAAAAACACGATATTAATGATGCCTCAAAAAAGTCCAGAAAATGGAGATTATCAATTCCACAAATAAAAGTTGAAGGTCTATATAATATTAAAACGGTACTTGCCAAATGTTGCAATCCGATAAAAGGAGAACCGATTATTGCTTATGTTACAAAGAAATCTGAAATAAAAATACACTCTAAAAACTGTTCATTTATTGATTCTTCTGAATTAGAGAGTGAAAATATTAAAATGGCAGAATGGTTGGTCGGAGAAACTGTACAGGTTGTTAAAGTAAAAATTAACGGCGATTCGTACAATA
>CAYUZZ010000225.1:0-4692 GCA_964449505.1 uncultured Hyphomicrobiales bacterium
GGCTGAGTCTATCTTAGTAATAATATTGTCATCTAGTTTGTCTTTAGTCATTAAAGTAACAACTGTCCTATTAGGAATATTAATGATAAACGCTTTCTCATCCATCATTACCAGTGAATCTTTCGCATTTTTGCCTTCCGCTTTATTAACTGCATCTTCCAATCTTTTGATGTCGGACTGGTTGAGCGAAATTTCCCGAGAGTTCATTCTATTTAGGGCGTGCCCGGAAAATTTAATTCTATTTAACTCTTCTTCGAATATTTCTCTGAACGGAGCAGTACCATTTGGATTGGATTGAATTGCTTTTTGTGGCTTTCTAAGACTGTCTATGCCTGAAGCCGGAATAAAGGGTACTGAAACTCCGTTAATATCTATCATACAAACTCCTCTTTTAGTGTAACATTTTAATTTTCAGTTGAAATATCTGAAATTTTATTCAAGGGTATTTCCATTCCATTGATTACTAACATCGTTCCTTCAGCTTTAAATCTTACAGATTCTATTTTCCCTTTTACGTAAGTATCAGGTGTATAGCTATTTCCGAATCCGTCCTTTAAATCAACTGATATTGTGTAATTTGCGTTGGGAACTACATTGCCGCTCTCATCTTTGCCATCCCATTCAAAATACTGGTTCCCTTTTTTTAGTTGCTCTTCTGATAATTCTATTGTACTTATAGTATTTCCCGAATCATCTTTTATTTCAAGAAGTCCACTTACTGCATTTGATGGATTGTCGTAAGCAAAATTTATAGATTCTTGTCCATTGTATGTTACTGTATTTGTCATACCCATTGCGTACTTGCCCAACATTCCTGGTAGAGCAGAGTTAGAAATGGTTTGTGTAAGCAAATTGTTTACATTTGACTGTTCTTCTATTAACTTTTTTATGTCTATTAATTGTTCTAATTGAGAAAACTGCGCCAATTGAGCTGCAAATTCTTGATTATCGTAAGGTTTCATAGGGTTTTGGGCCTTTAATTGATATGTCAATAATTTCAGAAAATCATCTTTACCTACAATATCCTTTTTGGTGGTAATGACATCTGGTAAATTAGTGGTACTAGTACCGGTTATGTTGTCAATCATTTTATTCTCCACATAGCTTAAATATATTTCTCAATAAATTTTCCACTATCATATTTATTATATCCAATATTTTCATTACTTGTGCTATTGCCATCGATTATTCCAACTTTAGAAATTTTACTGTTTCTTTTGTCACTTTTTGTAAACTTAGATTCATCTCTGCTATCTTGTTTATTTAGAAATGTATTTAATTGTGTCTGTACATTTATATTTACTTCAATATTATTGTTTGTTATGCCTTGTTGGTTCAATTTTTCTTTCAATCCAGATATAGTTTGCTCCAGCATAGATACTACTTCTTTGTTTTCTGCATTGATAACAATCTTTATATTATCCTTACTTTGAGTAATTTCTACAAGTAATGTGCCAAGCGATTTTGGTTGTAAATTTAAACGTGCAGTCGTTGATTCTTCAATAGGATTTCTTTTAATTAACGTAGAAATCTGTTCATTTAATTTCTCTAAATTTGTTGTGTAAGTATTGCTTATATTGGGACTTAGGTTATCTATATAACTCTTGTTGCTAACCGGAGCTGTGCTATTAATTGTGTTTGAATCAAATATATGTTTAAATTCTTTTTGTAAGTTGCCTTGTTTATTATTGTTACTTTGGCTATAATTATTATCATTTTTTTGTGAATTGTTGGGATAGTCTTTTTCCTGCTCATCAATATTATTACTAACTATATTTTTTGTTTCAATTTTCAAGTCTTCAATATTCTCTTCAAATTTACTTACAGGTAATATTTCGTTAATTTTTTCATGAATCTCTGAAGTCTGTTTCATGGTTATATTTGGAATGCTTAATTTATCATCTGCTTCAATTTTATTATTGTGTGGAACTTGCTGAACGTCTTTATCAGAAAACTTTGTATTAATATCGGTTCGAGCTATCTCAATCTTTTCGGTATTCTTTATACTTGGATAATCAGAACTAACGATTTCCGGTTTTGATAATTTAACGTTTATCGATTTTTCGTTATTTTCTAATACTTGCATATTTAATTTGCTTGCCCTTTTTTCCGATTTAGTAACCTTCTCATCATGTTTAAATTCATTTTGAATAAAACTGGGGGCAATGGACTCCATATTTTTGACAACTTTAGCGGATTGTCCAATCAAACTCTTATCATTAATATTATTGACAAAATAAGGATTATATGTTGACATCTCAGTGATATTATCATTTTTTGGTATTGAAGATAAATCTTTTAGTTGTGAACCATTTACTAAATTTTTGATTGTTTCGGGGATTTTATTCAATGAATTTAATTCATTCGGCTGCAATTTGCTAAGATTTTTTTCACCTTGTTGCTTGATATATTTGAGAGAACTATTAGCATTTTCCATCGTTAAATTGTATGGCAACTTAACAGGTTTATACGATTTATCGTTCGTTTCGGAAGATTTCGATTCTTTTTCAACTATATATTGTTGAAAAATATTTGTTTGGATTAATTTCCCATCTGCTTCAATTTTATTATTGTGTGGAACTTGCTGAACGTCTTTATCAGAAAACTTTGTATTAATATCGGTTCGAGCTATCTCAATCTTTTCGGTATTCTTTATACTTGGATAATCAGAACTAACGATTTCCGGTTTTGATAATTTAACGTTTATCGATTTTTCGTTATTTTCTAATACTTGCATATTTAATTTGCTTGCCCTTTTTTCCGATTTAGTAACCTTCTCATCATGTTTAAATTCATTTTGAATAAAACTGGGGGCAATGGACTCCATATTTTTGACAACTTTAGCAGTATGTTGTCCAATCAAACTCTTATCATTAATATTATTGACAAAATCGCGATTAATTGCGGACATTTCAGTGAAAAGAACATTTTTTCGAGAATTATTGGGAGAGTATTTTTCCTGCTTATCAATATTATTATTGAATGATGTATCTGTCCCAATTACCATTTCTTTAGTATGTTCTTCAAATTTACCAACTGCTAATAACTCCTTATTCTTTTCTGGAATAACTGAAGTCTGTTTTGTGGCTATATTTGGAATGCTTAACTTTTCATTTTTACTTTCATGTAAATGATTGTGAATTTCATTCTTGTTAATATTTGACTCGAAATTTTCAATTAATCTATCAGCTTCGGATTGGGAAAGTATTGAACTATCTTTACTTTTACTAATGACGTTCAATAAACTATCTAAAGATTTCACATTTTCTGGATTGTCAAAATTTTCGGATTTAGTAGTAATTTGGTTGTCTAATTTATCAACATTATCAATTAAGGGACTGCCCAACATGTTAAAGCTGAGTAAAGAACTAAAATCGTTATTTAAATCTGACAGAGTTTCGAATTTGTTGTTAAGACCAAGCCCAGAACTCTCTGACACGTGATTCTTATAATTTACCTTTATATTTGATAAATTAAACATTATTGCTTCCTTGCATCATATAAATTATCAAATTTGCTAAAAAAAATTAGCCAATTTACTTTACTTCACTGCTCCCAATAACAATATGGCAGCCGATTTCTCTGCAGTCATAGATTCTAAAACTTTGCCCGCCTTCCTTGACGACATCATTTTTAAAATCCTTGCAGCATCTCGTTCGTCGATTTGTTCCAATATTCGTGCCACATCTTTTGGGGCAACTCCATTATACATTTTTGCAAAATCTGCAAAATTCTTGATTTCCAAAGAATCCTGTTGTTTAACAATAAAATCTTCCTGAGATTTTATTCGATTTTCAAGCAACGCCATTCTCTGTCTATCTTTGTCGTAGTCTCTTATTATCTTATTTAGGGAGTCATTCAGTATTTTGTTGTTAGCCAATAACCGGTTGAATTTTTGGTTGATTACCGACACTGTATCTTTAAATGATATTTTTTTGCTATAAATTGAGCTTAATGAATCAACCAAACCCACAATTCTACCCTCCTTAATCTTGATAGTAGAATCTAATTTAATATTATCTTTCTCGATATTATCCAGTTCTATAGCCCTTTCTAAGCTAATCAACACAGTTGGCTCTATGCCATTTTGATTCAATTGATCAATTATATGTTTCTCATTATTTTTTTTAATTAAATTTTTTGGTTCGAGACCTACCAAAGATGGGTTGATAAAATACACTGTTAGTAATCCGCCAATTAAAAGGAGGAAAGTAGCCGAAAGAATAATAATCGCCATTGTTAATTGTTTTTTATCCATCACATTTTATCTCTATTTTTACCGAGAACCGAAATCCCAACTTCATCAAGAAATTTGGATTCCTCCCTTTTCACATCCTCTTTATGGCTTAACACATTCTTATCTTTTAATTTTTCCATAATTTTTTCATCTTTCATTGCAGATGACAAGTTACTTCTTCTTAAATTTTCAATTTCTATAATTTGTTTTTTTTCATTTTCTAACTTGGTGATTTCCGAATCAATGAATTGCTTGTGGTAATAACGATTTTGGAAATCACTTGCTTTAGCAGAAATACCATTGTTTACAATCAAATTATCTTTGTAATCCTTAAATTCACTGATTACTTTTTCTTTATCAATACGAACCTTCACTACCTGATTTAGTGACTCTTGAGCTTGAGTTACCTTTTCGCTTCTTATTTTTAAAATAGACTCGTATCTGAAATTGAATTT
>CAYUZZ010000226.1:0-4684 GCA_964449505.1 uncultured Hyphomicrobiales bacterium
CCTGTAAAGAAAATGGAGTTGCACTAATTGGTGGTGAAACCGCAGAGATGCCATCTATGTATCTGGATGGAGAGTATGATGTATCTGGAACCATTGTTGGTATAGTTGAAAAGAGCAAAATTGTGAATGGCGAAAATATTCGGAAGGGCGATCTGATGATTGGATTAGCTTCCTCGGGTTTGCATACCAACGGTTACTCATTGGCACGTGCAGCACTATTTCCTAAATATTCACCAGATACTTATTTTGATGAATTGGGCGAAACTCTGGGCACAGCATTGCTTGCTGTTCACAAGTCGTACTTCAGAACTGTTTTCCCCTTAATTGAAGATAAGAAACTTAATGGCATTTCGCATATTACCGGTGGTGGTATCGAGGGAAATACGAAGCGTATTTTGAGAGATGGTCTTAAAATGAACATAGACTGGAATTCGTGGCAGCTACCTGCAATCTTTAAATTAATTCAAAATGAAGCAAACATAAGCGATGCTGAAATGAGGTCTGCCTTCAACCTTGGAATTGGCATGATTTTGATTATAGACCACAGTAATCTGGAATTGGTAATGAATCAATGCAAAGCCCACAATCCGATTTTAATTGGACGCATAGAATAAAAAAAAATGAATTTGGGAGGGGCGGAAATAAATTTTAGATGGCAAATACAAATTTGAAAATGTTAGCCCAATTGGTGAAAATCAAAACACGATAGCCAATCAAGCCGCCGAAACCAATAAAGGTTAAGCCGGCAAATTGCCTTATTTTCATTAAATAGGCATCAGAGAATCTGTGTTTGTTTTTACAAACAATTATTCCAAGTAAGTACAACCATAAAAAGTTTCCAGCGCCGAATCCTAAAGAAAAAATCAAATTTTCGTAAGTTCCTGGGTAGAATAACCCAATTTTACTAACCCAAGCACTCATAATAGTAAGAGATGGCAAAAAAGTAGGATTTGCTATATTAGTAAGTAATAACGCAACCCCCAAAAGGAATGGACCGCGGTATTTTAAATCATTCAGATAGCGGGGCGTTTTATTTTCGATAATAATGTCTTGCTGTGGAGAATTCCTTTGTTTGAATTGTTTAATACCGTAGATTAAGAGCAAACAAATAATAGATATTTGAAAAATTAAAAGAATAATAGGGTATTTGTCAAAAAATTCAGAACAGGCTGCTTGGAAAGTACTTGCTGCAAAAACTGCCATCATACAATAAAGCATATCGAGGGAAGCAGTTCCTAATGACATTATGAAAGTTGCTCGACGACCTTTTTCCAAGCCCAATCTAAGACTTGCCATAGCAATAGGACCTGGTGGTATTGCCAGAACGAAACCAATTACAGCTCCTATGATTAATGCAGTTAACATTTACTCTTTAAATCCTTCCTTTCACAAATTGACGAAATTATTTTTTAAAAGTGTGAAATAAATCTGACACAATGTAATAATAATTATTTAATCTGGCAAATAATAGTTGGATTATGAATAAATATTAATATTAGAATATTTTAGCACCTGTTAGCAAATTAATTTCAATTTTTGACTGAATTGCGTCTAATTCGGCTTCTATAATTCTTGTTTCCGATGCTGAAAGATTATTTTGGGCTTGTCTAAGGTCAATTGAACTTGCCTGTCCCAAATTATATAGTTCCTGAGTTCTCTGGAAATTAAGCTCTACCGTCTTTATGTTTTGCTGCTCAAAATTCAGTATTTCTAATCTTCTTTGGTAAGTATCGTAAGAATTAATCAATGCAAGGTCAATCTGCGATTTTATTTGTTCGGTACTTATATTATTTAAAGCGATAGCAAGTTCGGCATTTTGTTCTTGCGTTGCATTCTGAAAACCATTAAACAGATTCCACGATAAATTAAGGTTGGCACTGAGTCCTTGTGATTGATTAAAAAGCATAAATCCTGCTTCTGCTTCCTGTCTGCTATAAGTATAACCAGCACTTAGATTAAGACGGGGTAAATATGTGGATAAAATCAATTTTTTATCAAGTTGGCTAATTTCAATATTTTTTAACGCCCTCATAATGGTGCTGTTTGAAGTAGAAGCTAATTGTCGAAGTTCATTTAAATTTTTCAATTCACCAGAATCAATTTTATTATCAAGAACAAAATTCTGTTCGATATTGTTTCCCATCAGGAAGTTAATATTTTTGAGGGCAGATCTATATGATAATTCGGTACGCAGATAATTTACGCTATCATTATTTTTATCTACTTGTGCCCTAAGAATTTCTAACTGTATTGCGTTGCCAAATTCTTTTTTAACTTCTAATCTTTCAAGTCGTTCTTTGCTGATTTGTATATTTTTCTTCAAAATAGCGAGATTGTTCTGCAATTTCAGAGCTTGAACGTATGCCTGGGCGATACTAAGGATGGAATTTTCGATAGTAACACGAAGTTCTATATCACTTTTGTTCTTTATTTCGTGCAATTTATCGTAGCTAACAAACATCGCCATACCATCGAATAAAGTAAAATTCAATTGAGCACCTGCATTATAGGTATATTGGACATTTCCGCTTTGGGTAATAGATTGTCCAGTAAGCAACTTCATATCTAAATTGGTATTCGAATAAGCTGCCCCGGCAGTAACGTCTAATTTTGGTAACATTCCAGCATTACCCGCTGTATTATTGTTAGCAGCAATATTCTGATTAACTTTTGAAATTTTAATTGAATAATTATTTTGCAAGGCAATTTCAATAGCTTTTCCAAAAGTAAGATTATCGGTAGCTAAAGCAACTGAAATGGGCAAAATTATGATGGCAAAAAATATAAGTATTATTTTCATATTAATTTTAATTCATATATTGTAAAATTTTCACTTCTTCGATTATAGCGGGTTCAACTTCTTCGCGTGTAGCTTTATTACCAGTGCGAATCCAGAATACAAACCTACGGAAATCATTAAGAAAAACAAGATAAACCGGTAATATCACTAATATAAAGAATGAGCCGAGCATCAAACCATACGCCACTGATATTGCCATTGGTATAAGGAATTGTGCCTGCAAACTGCGTTCAGCAAGCAATGGGAATAATCCGAGAGCTGTAGTTAGGGTGGTAAGTAATATAGGTCTGAACCTATTTTGAGCAGAATCTACAACCGAACTCATAAAATCTTTGCCTTCCTTCAGGTAGTCGTTCATTGTATTAATAAATACAATCCCATTATTTACAAAAATTCCTATAAGAGCAATAATACCATAGGCAGAGAATATACTTACAGGCATATTTTGTATGAAATGCCCCCAAAAAGCTGCAATTATTCCCATTGGCAGTACGGCAATCACAACCAAAGCCTGCAACCAGGAGCGGAAGCTGAGCACAATTAGCAAGAACATAATTACAAATGCTACTGTAAGTCCTGTTTTGGCAGAACGTGCCATTTTAAAAATTTCACGCTTCTGCCCCGATTCTACCAGACTGACAGATGGATATTTTGCAAGCAAGGGATTAACAATTTCCTTATTGATTTTGTCAAGAATGGGCGGGACCTCCATATTTAAGTCTTTTAGCTCTGCTTCAACAGTAATTTGTCTTTTTCCATCGATATGGTTTACTACAACCCTTCCGCGTTCTATTTTATAATCTACTAATTCTGCAAGTGGTATTTCCGAGCCATTCTGAAGTCGAATTCTCATATCTTCCCATTTGCCAAGAGATTGGCGGTCTTCAATATCATAACGCGTCCAAACTCTAATTTCTTCGTCACCACGTTGTAATCGTTGTATTTCGTCGCCAAAAAAACCTTGTCTTACCTGCCTTGCAATTTCTAAATTAGAAAGCCCAAGCAAATATGCTTTATCTTTAAGAGTAATCTTTATTTCTCTTAAACCAGAAGGGTCGTTATCAGTAATATCGCCCACTTCTTTCATATTTCTCATTCCCTCTTTAATCTTTGTCTTAACAATTTCGAGGTCTTTGAAGTTAGGACTTACCAAAGATATTGAAATGGGTTTGCCAAAGATTGAACCTCCACCATAGACAACTTTTTCAGCTCCATAGATGGGTTCCACTTTTTCTCTAATTAAATTGGATATGCGGAAGGCAGCGTAATTACGTATTTCTCCATCGAGCAGCACAATTTGAACATTGCCTTCGTTCGACGAACTTCCTGCCATACCCGAGGTGTTGCTTCGCATATTTATATCGCCCACGCCAACATTTTTAACAACTCTTTCGATAATATCTTTCCCATCTGCTCTCTCTTTTTTCAGGTCTTTATTTACTTCCCATGCAGCTTGTTCAATTTTATCGAGAATGCTTTCTGTAATATTTTCACGAGTACCGGCGGGCATGGTAACAACTATATTGAAGGAATTTCCATCAACAAATGGGAAAAAAGTAGCTTTGATTATACCACCACCCAGTGCACCGACTGTGAGTATTGTAATAAAAATAACAACGCCAAGAGCGAGAAACTTGTATTTCAGGAAAAACTTTACGGTATTTAAATATAGAAAATCTCTGGGAATCATTAATTTGCTATCGAGCCAAGCTCTAATTTTATTTACTTTGTGGTCTTTATGAAGGGCTTTGGAGTGTGCCAAATGTGCTGGCAGTAACAATGCTGCTTCTAATAAGGAGAATAGCAGAGCAAAAATTACTATAATCGCCATATCCCGCATATTGGCACCCTGTCTTCCGTCCATAAAGAAAAAGGGAATAAACA
>CAYUZZ010000227.1:0-2346 GCA_964449505.1 uncultured Hyphomicrobiales bacterium
TGCATACAGAGTTTTTCCATCTTTGCTCAATTTCATATCACCAATGTAGCCGTGAATATAATCTACAGAACTATCCTTAAATTAACAAGAAATTTCCTTAATTTTTGAATAATTATTGAGTTGGAATACATAATTTTTTTTTTCCTGACCACCGGCGATATAAACTTTTTGATTATCTGGAGAAATTGCTAAGCCCATAAACACAGCACCAAGCAAATCTTCATCATAAAATCCCTCCACTTCAATAATTATTAGTGGACTTCCGTAATTTTTTTCAATGTTGTCATTTTCTGCATCTGATACAATTGGAATTATTTTTGGATAGAAGTTAATTCTTTCTTCAAGAATTACCTCATTAATTACATCCCTAAATAATTCTTTAATTATTTCTTTTTCTTCTAAAATACTTATCATAATTACACCTTAATAATTATACTAACAAATAATTAATTTTCTCAAGAAATAAAAAATTGAGCTATCGAGTGAATGATGAATATGAGTTAGTAGATAGGATTTTGTTGTGTGGACTTTACTTTAATCAAAATCATTAAATTAAAATAAATTAATAAATATAAATTGTTAAGTAAAATAAATGGGAATTAGCCTAAAAAACTGAATTAAAAAGTGCGTGTTTGATTCCGATTTTGCCTAAAGCCAAAACGTCTAAATCATTGATACCCAATAATTTAGACGTTTTATTAGCGGAGAAGGAGGGATTCGAACCCTCGATACGGTTGCCCGTACAACGGTTTTCGAGACCGCCCCGATCAACCACTCTGGCACCTCTCCGTTTACGATATGCAAAAGTAATTATTTTTTCTGATTAAAGATAAATATTATCTTCTAATGTATTATATATATTTACATAGCTTTGATAACGCTCCGCATCAATTAAGTCATTTTCCAAGGCGTCAATAACAGCACAATCTGGCTCATGAATGTGCGAGCAGGGATTATATTTGCAATCTTTGTAATAATCATCAAAATCATGAAACAGAAAGGGCAGATTTAATTTGTCAATATCCCACAGTGCAAATTCTCTAATACCTGGTGAATCAACTATATAGGAGTTATCAGATTTTATAATTTTCACAAAACTGGTAGTATGCTGCCCCTTTCCTGAACGTTCACTCACTTCCCTTATTCTTTGAACTTCACACCCTGTAATGGCATTAATCAAACTTGATTTTCCTACACCAGATTGTCCAAAAAACAGAGTTGATGACCCATCTAAAAAATCTTTTAGTGTATCAATTCCAATATTTTTGCTGACACTTGTAAAAAAAACAGGAATATTTAGTTTTCTGTAAATGCTTAAGTCATCCTCAAACAGCTCCAAATCATCGGTCAAATCAACTTTGTTTATACAAATAGCTCCCTTAAGCAAACCCAATTCTGCACCAACAAGTAGTCTATCAATTAACCTTTTATTATAAACTGGGTCGAACACAGATGAGCATATCAGAATATTGTCAATATTGGCTGCGATTACATGTTCAGAATATCCTTTACCAGGCATTATTCTTGAGAATTTCCTGATACGATTTTCTATTTCAATAATTCTCCCCGACGCAATATTCTCAGAATTATCGTCAATAACGAAGTGAACAATATCACCAGCAGCAACAATATTTGTATTTTTATGGGGCGATGTTACTCTACCAGATACTACACAATTATAAATTGTATTGTTATCATCTTCTGTCTCAACTAAAACTGATTTTCCAATAACTGAAAGCGCCCTACCTCTTGTAAATTTATGACTTACAGCACTTTTTGTCCGTATCATTTTACTTTTTGTTGCAAGTTTCAGCTTTTCTCTTTTAGATGCATCTTCTAAATTATAATTACTATTTTTCATTAATCTGTCAAAAATATTAAATTATGTGAAATAAATTGCACACTTTATTTGAAAATAATAAATTTATTCCATATATTTGTTGAAAATATAATTAACGTTTGTAGTAAATTGAACTATCGTTGGACATTTAGGAAATATAATGATGATGCGACTGTACAAAAATTAGCGAAATCACAGAAGATACCAAAAAGTTTGGCTTACGTTCTTGCAGTAAGAGGTTTTACTAACGATCAGGATGTCGAGCAATTTTTCAAGCCTTTACTAAGTGAATTGCACGACCCATATCTAATGAATGATATGGATAAAGCTGTGAATAGAGTAATAGAAGCTGTAAGAAATCAAGAACTTATTTGGGTTCATGGTGATTATGATGTTGATGGTACAGCAAGTACGTCTATGATCTGCCAATTTATAAAAGAAATTGGTGGCTTGGTGGAGTATTATATACCTGATAGATTTGAAGAGGGTTATGGTCTTTCCAAGAA
>CAYUZZ010000227.1:2356-4670 GCA_964449505.1 uncultured Hyphomicrobiales bacterium
CCAAGAAAAGCATAAAAAAAGGCTACGATAGGGGTGCTTCGGTTCTGCTTACCGTTGACGTTGGCATTACTTCTTACGATCAGCTGGAGTATGCCAAGGAGCTTGGTATGGTTACAATTATTTGCGACCACCACGAACCAGGTCCGATGATGCCTTTTGCTTATGCAATTTTAGACCCTCTGAAACCAGGATGCCCATATCCTTTCAAATCACTTGCTGCTTGTGGGGTAACTTATAAACTTATACAAGCAATTGCTCAGCGATTAAATATCGAATATATTTCTTATGAATATTTAGATTTTGTGGCAATTTCTTCAGCGGCAGATATGGTTCCTTTACTTGGTGAAAATAGGATTTTAGTTCACTATGGTTTAAAGTTACTTAACTCAAACCCAAGACCAGGTTTGCACGGATTGATTCACTGTACCGGGCTAAAGCTTGGTGGAATTACTGCATCTAATGTTGTTTATGCAGTTGCTCCTTTGATAAATGCGGCCGGTAGGTTGGGAGATGCAAAACGCTCTGTCGAAATGATGCTTCAGAAAGACGAAAATGCCGCTTTTAGAATCGCTCAGATTCTGGAAGATGAAAATAGGAAAAGAAGGGTTTTTGACCAGAAAACTTTCGAGGAGGCTATACCCATAGCTGATGAATATATTAAAAATGAGAAACCTCACAGTTTGGTTATTTATGGTGAAAAATGGCATGCTGGTGTGATTGGTATTGTTGCATCGAGGTTAGTTGACAGGTACAACTTACCATCAATTTTATTAACTAATATTGATGGAATTGCCAAGGGAAGTGCCCGGAGTATTAGTGATTTTGATATTCACACTGCTCTAAAACAGTGTGAGGATTTGCTTTTGGAATTTGGTGGGCACAAACATGCAGCTGGTTTATCATTAAAAGTTGAGAATTTGAAGGAATTCCGGGAAAGATTCGACAAATTAGCTAGGGAAGGAATTCCGATCGAGCTTCTGCAACCTGAAATTGTAATTGACGCAGAATTGAAATTTAATGAATTGTCACCCGACTTTTTGAATGTGTTGGCTAAATTTGCTCCCTTTGGATTTGCTAACAACAAGCCCGTATTCTTCAGTAAGGGTGTTAAATCAATGAATGGAATTAAAATGATTGGAAATAATAATATTAGGTTTAGAGCTATTCAGAATCATTTTGTGATAGATGCTATTGGTATTAATCTTGCAGATAAAGTTCAATACTGTAATGGCGGCAAAACTTTCTCCATACTTTATAACTTAGAAATTTCAACATATAATAATCAAAAATCACCCCAATTGTTTATTAAAGATATTAAGCCGGAAAAACAATAATGGATATTTCGGGTTTAGCATACCAAAGTATCTCGAATTTGATTTCTTGTAACGATATAACTCCAAAAAATAATAGAGAAGTATTTCTATTAATGATGAATGAACTTACTTCATTTTTCAAATCCATTCTGAACCAGCAAACTATTAATTATTCATCTCTATATGCTCTTTCTTTTTTTATTATTAACCAATATAATCTTGACGTTCATTTAGAAAAAAAAATCAGGGAATATTATTTTAAATCCAAAAAATTAAAAGAACATCGTAATAAGCAAATTGATTCTGATTATTTAAATTTTGCACTGCACACTTTTATACAAATTATTCAAAAAATTGCAAACATTGATTTATCTGAGTCAACTATAGAATATTTAAAAACGGTCAAATTTAGTAGGAAATCAAATTTCAAAGATAATGATGATGATAGAATAAGCCTAATAAATGTGATACTTGTTCGTAAGCAAAATGCCAAATTACAAAGTGATAGTTCACATAAGAATATTATTTTATGCAGCAACGACGAATTGGAAGATTTCGAGCTTTTTTGCGATGATATTTGGAAGGAAACAGAGAAGATTTTATTCGATGGGATGCGAATGAACCTGATCGATGCAAAAATAAAAGTTATTGATTCAAAGTTTCGGGTAGTGTGCGATATCAAATCTTACATTGTTTTAGAGCCAGATTATTTGATTGATGTAACCGAAGTAGCACAATCATCTGACGATAAACATTATCTGCACAATTTTACAAAACGTTATTTGAATAAAGGTAGCAGTCAAAGTCTTGTAATCGGAAGTATCATCAACACAATGTTTGATGAATTATTAATTAATCCAGATGCTGAGTTTATTGATTTACTATCTTCTTCAATCAAATCAAGGGTTTTATCTTTCCTTGTATTATTGCGTGTTAATGGTTTCGTCTATAAGGATTTCGAAAAAATCATAAAGAGGTATTATGATAATATCAAAATTGTT
>CAYUZZ010000228.1:0-4659 GCA_964449505.1 uncultured Hyphomicrobiales bacterium
TCATTTTTAATAGGCGATCAGTCATTTATTGTTGCAGACAGTAAAGGAAATACATGCTCACTAATGAGAATACTGGACGAAGGCTCAGATTACGGCTGGCAGTTTGTTAAACCTCATGTTTTTGAAAAGTTAGGTGCGGAAGTCTCTGCAATATCACCTTCTCAAAGAGATAAAACATTCATTATAGGAGATATAGATGGGAATCTTGAGATTAAGCATTTGACAAGCGGTGAAACAATTGCAAATTTTAAGGGAGCTAAAGAAAAAATAATAGATATTTTCTATACACCCAAATCTGACGGCGTATTAATTCTTTATGATAATAGCATTATAGAAAGATATGAAATTGAATCAAAATATCCTGATGCAACTATAAAGACACTTTTTGGTAAAGTTTGGTATGAAGGATATAATAAACCCGAATTTGTATGGCAGTCCACAGGTGGTTCGGATGATTTTGAGCCTAAGCTAAATTTAATACCACTTATTCTGGGTACTTTTAAAGGTACTCTTTATGCACTCTTATTTGCAATACCAATAGCATTGTTTGGTGCGTTATACACTTCAGTTTTTGTTCATCCAAAAGTTAAAAATATCTTAAAACCTACTGTTGAAATAATGGCAGCACTACCTAGTGTTGTTATTGGCTTTCTTGCTGGTTTATGGCTAGCACCTTTGCTTGAACGAATTTTGCCAGGTGTTTTTCTTGTTTTTATTATTTCCCCATTAATGATGTTTCTTGGTCTTTACCTTTGGAAAAAACTTCCTAAACTTATATCAGTTAATTTCAAACAAGGTTACGAAGTTTTAATGTTAATTCCACTTTTAATTTTAGGCGGTCAAATTGCATTATGGCTTGGTCCTTATTTTGAAACTTATGTTTTAGGCGGTGATTATAGAGCATGGTTATTAAAATATTTTAATGAATCATATGACCAACGTAACGCAATAGTTGTTGGTTTTGCAATGGGATTTGCAGTCATTCCAATAATTTTCACTATTTGTGAAGATGCACTTTCAAGCGTACCACGACATTTAACTTCAGGTTCATTAGCTCTTGGTGCAAACAGATGGCAGACAGCAATTCGAGTAATTCTTCCTACTGCAAGCCCCGGAATATTTTCGGCAATTATGATTGGCTTCGGCAGAGCAATTGGCGAAACTATGATTGTGCTTATGGCAACAGGTAATACTCCCATTTTAGATTTTAGTCCATTCAATGGATTTAGAACTTTGTCCGCTAATATAGCTGTAGAAATACCTGAAGCCCCTTATTTGGGGACTTTATACCGTGTTTTATTCTTATCTGCCGCTTTACTATTTGTTCTTACTTTTATAGTTAACACAATTGCCGAAATTGTTAGGCAACGGCTTCGCAAAAAATATATGGATATTTAAGGTAATTTTCCGCTTATGAAAGATTTGATAAAAAAAGGTGAATTATTTATCTGGCTAACTGGTTTAGGTTTAGGCATTAGTATAGTTATGATTGCTGGTCTATTAATGCTTGTTTTTTTCAACAGCACCGATTATTACTATCCTTCCAAAATTGCCGAAATTAAACAACTTGATAATAATATTCTGTTGGGACAAATTTTCCAAACTGAAAATGTTCCTCAGGCAAGTTTACCAGACTCTTTGAAAGGTGAAATTATTTTTCGAAAGCAAATTAAAATTGGTAATAGAGATATTTACGGCTACGACTTTACCTGGATTGATGAAAGAGAAATTGATACAATCACATATCCTAAAAATGCGGTTGCAATTGAACGAACTGAATACGGCAATTTTTATGGATTTTATAAATCAATTAAAGTTGGTAGTGACGAAAAATATTTATCTGAAGAAGAAATTGAAAAAAATATTGACAATATAGTTGATGAAATCTCGGGTATAAGAAATAAAATTAGTGAGATTGAAAAGGATGACATAGGTGCGATAAATTTCAAAATTGAACAAGCGCGTCAAGATATTGAAAAGCTAAAATACTATAATAAAAATGACCTATCAAAAGTTGAAGATGAAATTGCCACAATAAACGAAAATATTGAAAAATATCATAAAGAGTATTCTGTAATATTATCCAAAACAGATTCTTTAAGAAATTATGCTTCGCAATATATACTTACACTAAACACAGTGAATAATAGAGAAACAGATATTCCTTTCTTAAAAATTATTAGAATTTATAAGCCTAATGATATATCCTTTTTCTCGAAAGCAGGTTTTATAATTTCAAAATTGTGGGAAATACTAAGTGACGAGCCAAGAGAATCTAATACCGAGGGGGGAATTTTTCCAGCAATTTTTGGCACCATTATGCTTGTTCTTATTATGAGCATCTTTATGGTACCCTTTGGTATTTTAGCTGCATTATATCTTAGAGAGTATGCTAAACAAGGAGTACTCGTTAGGATAGTAAGAATAGCCGTAAATAATTTGGCAGGAGTTCCATCAATTGTGTTTGGTGTATTTGGCCTGGGATTTTTCGTTTATTTTGTTGGCGGTACCATAGATCAATTATTTTACCCTGAAAGATTACCAACTCCTACGTGGGGTACAGGTGGAATTTTATGGGCATCACTCACTCTTTCTTTATTGACTTTGCCTGTAGTTATTGTATCTACCGAAGAAGCACTTGCATCTATTCCAAGAAGTTTGAGAGAAGCATCTCTTGCATTAGGTGGAACTAAATGGCAAACCATTAGAAGAGTTGTTCTTCCATCGGCTGCACCAGGAATTTTAACGGGAATGATATTAGCAATGGCACGTGCTGCAGGTGAAGTTGCTCCACTAATGATTACTGGCGTTGTTAAACTTGCACCAAATCTTCCCTTTGACTCATATGCACCATTCTTTCATTTGGACAGAAAGTTTATGCACTTAGGATTTCATATTTATGATGTTGGTTTTCAATCACCCAATGTTGAGGCAGCATTGCCGATGGTTTATATTACTACATTATTGCTAATTGTAATTGTTGTTTTGCTTAATTTAGTTGCAATGATAACTAGGAACAACCTCAGAAAAAAATATCAATCGTCAACTTTTTAAAAAAATTGCAATGAATAAAATGAAAGAAGAATTTAAAACAAATTTAATAGAATTGGAAAAAATGGATATACACAAAAAATCTGACAAGCATAAAATAAGTGTGAGAGATTTAAACTTTTATTACGGTTCAACTTTAGCCCTAAGTAATATTTCAATGGATATTGAACCGAATAAGGTAACTGCATTAATTGGACCTTCAGGCTGTGGCAAATCAACTTTTTTAAGAACTTTTAATCGTATGAACGATTTAATTGATGATGTTCGTATTGATGGAGAAATTTTAATTGATGGAAGTAATATTTATGACCCTAAAATTGATGTTGTTGAATTACGGAAAAAAGTGGGAATGATATTCCAAAAATCGAATCCTTTTCCTAAATCTATTTTTGAAAATGTTGCATACGGTTTAAGAGTTGGTGGTTTTTCAACAGATAAGTCCTTCCTTAAAGAAAGAGTTGAAGAAAGTTTAAGACAATCTGCTTTATGGGATGAAGTTAAAGATAGGCTTAATGAATCTGCATTCGGTTTATCGGGTGGACAGCAACAAAGACTCTGTATAGCTAGGTCTCTTGCAATAAAACCAGGTATTTTGCTTATGGATGAGCCTGCTAGTGCGCTAGACCCTATCTCTACAAATAAAATAGAAGAATTAATAATAGAGTTGAAAAAGAACTTTACAATCGTTATTGTTACACATAATCTTCAGCAGGCTTCGCGAGTAAGCGATTATACTGCTTTCTTTTATCTCGGGAAATTGATTGAGTACAATAAAACGCGAAAAGTATTTACAAGTCCTGATAAAAAACAAACAGAAGATTATATTACAGGTCGTTTCGGTTAATTATTAATGGTGAAATCATGCTTAAAAAATTTCAAGAACAATTAGAAAAATTAAAAACCCTACTTAGTAAAATGGGTAGTGCTGTTGAAGAGCAACTTAATTTGTCAATTAGGGCAATCTTAGAAGAAGATGAAGAAAAAGCTAATACAGTTTTTGAATTGGAAAAGTACGTTGATAAAGTCGATTTAAAAATTGAAAAAAACTGCCAAAAACTTTTTGCATTAAACCAACCAGTTGCAATGGATTTACGACTTATTATTTCTGCTATTAACCTAAGTACAGATCTTGAAAGAATAGGGGATCTTTCAGTTAATATTTCCCAGTTGTTCTTAATTACGAAAGAGAAGCCCACCTTTATTGATGAGATTAAATTTAAGGAAATGAGCCAATACGCCTATAAAATGTATAAAGATGCTTTGGATTCGTTTATTAATAACGATGTTGAAAAAGCTCGTAAAGTTATTATGGACGACAAAAAATTAGACGAGTTAAATTCTTTAAACGATGCAATACTTATTCAAGTAATGCGTAATAACCCCGATTCAATTAGTGATGCAGTTCATTATCTTGATATTTGTCACCAATTGGAAAGAATTGGCGACCATGCTACAAACATTGCCGAAAATGTATATTTTGTTGCAGAGGCAGATATTATAAAACACAACTACGAGAAATATATATTTAATGATGAAGAATCTGACATCGAAGAAAATGAGACTGATTCTGATGATGATTAGTAATAAATCAATCTCTGGAAAATGAAT
>CAYUZZ010000229.1:0-4641 GCA_964449505.1 uncultured Hyphomicrobiales bacterium
TTTGCCGTAATTCTGGGTAATTGATTTTGGTTTTGCTTGTTCTTCAGGTATGTAAATAGTAGTTACATTTTCAATTTCTTTGTTTAAAAATTCAGTAATCATAAATGCGGGTGAATTTTCATTTATTAGATTACTATTTTGTACAAACTCTTCGTAATCACTTATTATAGATTGGGCTAATTCCGAAAAATCGGCGTTGTCTTCGATATTAGATAAGCTTAGCAATTTGTTTAATTTGTTTAGAGCGTCGTCAAAATATCTTACAGCTCTGTTAGTATCTCTTTTTTGAACTAGAATTAGTGCTTGGAAGTATTTCTGACGTGCCTGCTCTATGGCATCGTTTATTTCTTTGCTTTTTAGCTGTGCATCACGAGCCTTATTTTCATCTAAATCCGAATATTCATCAGGGAAAAAGACTTTAGTTTTATTCTCACTTTCATGTCGGATTCTTTCTTTTGGCACCAACATTGGATATCCCTTGGATTGGGAGTAAGATATTTCCGGCAAAAGGAAGAATATAACAGTAGCGAAAGCAAAAAAGGAGAATAATGCACTATTTTTATTTAAAGTATTTTGCATTTTTTCCTCTCATTGTTGTTTTAAAAATTTCAATATAATTTTTTTATGATAAAATATCAAATAAATTTTTATTTTTATCATAGATTCTTTAATTTGCTTATAATTGTTGCAATTACAAATATTATGGTCTGCAGTACAATTATTAGAGCTCCACTTGGCAAATCAAGTTGATAAGAAAGCATCAATCCGGCAACAACCGACAGAACGCCAATGACGATTGAATTTACTGTTAATTTGAAAAATGTCCGTGAAAATAACTTCGCCGAGGCACCTGGTATCACCAGAAAGGCAGAAATTAATATAATTCCTACGATTTTAATTGCAAGGACAATTACCAATCCAAGGAAAGCAGCAAAAATATAGTCATCTCTTATCACAGGTAATTTTTCCGCCTTTGCCAATTCCCAATCGAATGTGGCATAAGCCCAACGCTCCCAAAAGAATACTGCACTTGCCACCGTCAGCAGAAATAATACTATTGATAAAATTATATCTGTATTATTTAGAGTTAGAATTGAACCAAATAAATAAGAATACGCATCTTGAGAATAGCTCTCTTTCAAGGCTAAAAATATTATTCCCATTGCTACTGCAAACGAAAATACTACTCCTATTATTGCATCTGTAGAAACATTCGTTTTATTTTTTAGATAATAAATCAAAAAGGCTGCCATCAATGTAAATGGTATAGCAACTGCCAAGGGCTCTACGTTAAGCAATAAGCCAAGTGCTATTCCCCCAAATGCTGCGTGGGAAAGCCCACTGCCAATAAAACTGATTTTCCTTTGCACTACAAATGCTGAGAAAAAACTTGAGGAAAACCCTGTAAGCACACCCACTACAATAGCTTTAATGAAGAATTCTTGACCAAACATTTCCACTAGCCAAGCTCCTTTAGACCGAAACTTACTCCATGCTTGTGCCCCAAATGCGAGAATGTTTCCTGCAAATGAACTTCCGTTAAAGCACTTTTCGAATCTCCAAAGAAAACTTGGTGATTATTTAGAAGTAATACTTTGTTGGTATGATGATAGGCGGAAGACCAATCATGAGTTACCATAATTATAGTAGTGTTCAAATTCTTGTTATACTCACTGAGGATTTGATTTACATCCCTTTCGCAAACCATGTCTATTCCCGTAGCAGGCTCGTCCAATAGCAAAATCGAAGGGTTTTTTGAAATGCTTCTTGCCAAATATACTCTTTGTAATTCACCGCCAGATAAATCACTCAATTTTTTGTAAGCAAATGCTTCTGCTCCCACCTTTGCAAGATGACTGAGGGCTATTGACTTCTCTTTAACCGATATTATCCGCGACCATTTATTCTTGAAACCGCTTATCACCAGCTCGATAGCCAAAGCAGGGAATGTTCTGTCCAAAGTTTTTATCTGTGGCACATACGCCACTATATTAGAGGGTACTTTCTTAATATCATTACCAAATATCTTAATGTTACCTTCTGTGGGTATATTCAAACCAAGAATTAACTTAAGCAAAGAGGTTTTTCCTGAACCATTTGGTCCTACAACAGAAACATAGCTACCCGATTCAATTGATACATTTATATTATCGAGAATTGTAAAATCATTCTTTACAAACTTCAAACCGGCTATTTCTACGGCAATATCACTCATAATTCGACAATGCTTTTACTAAAACCTTAGCATTAACCAGTATCAAATCAGAATAATTCCTGATTTTTTCTGTACCACCAATGGGGTCTAATTCATATAGAAACACGTTTGCACTCTTGGCTATTACTTCGGCGGCTTTTCTGTTAAGCTGAGGTTCGGTAAAAATAGCCTTTGTCCCACTCGATTTTATTCTATTAGCTAACTCGGCTATAAATTTTGGACCCGGTTCCTTGCCTGGAACTTCTTCAATTGAGCCCATATATTCTAAGTTATAGCGTTTCGCAAAATAAATCATAGATGGATGTTGGAGAAAAAGAGGCTTTCCGTATAAATTTGCAGTTAATGCTTTTACTTCTATGTCAATTAAGTCTAATCTTTTAATAAATAAATCTGAATTCTTTTTTACATATTCAGCAATTTCTGGGCTAATTTTAGCCAATGTATCTGCAAGTGCTGGAATAATAGCCTTTACTGCCATTGGGTCTAACCAAAAGTGGGGGTCAACCGATGAATTTGATTCCATTTTAGAATGGTTTGTGCCCTCTTCATGTACATGAGATGCTCCAAAATAAGACTTTAAACTATCTGGTAAAAATGAAATTAATTCAAAATGTAGCTTACTTTTGATATTTCGTGACCACCCATCATAATTTGGTGCGACACTAAAAAACGCTAACGCTCTCGAGCTATTCTTTATATCAGATGGTTTTGGAGCATAAGTATGTGGCGAAGCACCGGCAGGAACCAACACTTCAACTCCAATTTTATTACCTGTAAGTTCCCTGATAATAGAAGCAACGGGAAACGAACTTGTCATTATTATTGGTTTTGAGCTTTCTGCGGCACAACTTGCCAATAATATTAAAGAAATGAAAAGTGATATTTTATGGATAAAATAACTACACATATCTTTTAGTATTTAAATTTTTAAAAAATAGTAAACGTTTGAGTATCAATTAAATTAAAATATTCATAATTTTGGTATAATTTATGTTTATTTTTTTAGTTAAATTAATTTTTTTATTAATTAATTATGAAAAATTCATTAAATTGAGAAAAGTATATTATGATAAAATTTAAAAATAGCATTATAAATGATATGATAAGTGGCATATTAAAGAGGCTCTTTCGTAAGTCCCCGTTGTTATTGATACTTGTAGCAGCATATTCTTTGCCGGCTTTTACTCAGGTTGCAAGTCCTTCAAATTGGCTGTATCCTGATGGTAATCTTAATGCCACACTTCGCAATCCGGTTGCAAGCTCACCTCAATTAATTGACTCCTTTTCAATAAAATGGACCACCCCTTTCATATCGGGTGATGTAAAGCCATTGATTGGCAATATTGTTGTTAATAATCCACTTCTAAATTTTCTCTACGAACCAAACGAGATAGCTGCAGTAATGGGTGACGAAATAATCCTTATTAGTGGTACTGGTTCTTTGATAAAAAAATCCAAATTCCCTGATTATGTTACTGGAATTAAGTCAATTTCAACATTAGTCGATACTAATTCTACTTCTGTTAATGATGTTATTTATGGACCCGTCCTGATGGGGCTCGAAGGAATAGAACAATTTAACCCGCTTGGAACTGATAGTTTGGCATATTCTTATCTATTTGGTTTCAATTCATTGCTTGATTCTATTACACCTCTTAAGAGATTGGCTATTAATTTAAGGCAGTTTAATCCCAACATCTATGCAAGCATCAAACCCATTTATGGCTTAAGGGTTGGAAACAGATTAATGGTTTATGCAACTGTTAATATGACCCTTCCCAAAGTACCTGACCCATTTGCTTTAGAGCCACCCTACTTCAGAGGTCTTACACAATTTTATGATATAAGCAATGTCTCATCTTTTCCCTTGCCCGACATTAAAGATGATATAAATAATCGAGCCTTTGTTGGTCCAGAGGTAAACCTTGGTCAGCCATCAATTTTTTCCCGTAACTCAACAACTGGTTGTGTTTTATTACCGTCCTATCCCACAACCCCAGACGTAGATCCTGTATTTAGTTCATTATTAATATCATCATTACTCGATAACACATATTTGGAAAGTTACGCTGATGTAGCTGCAGTATTTGGAATAAATTTTGCTAATGCCAATAGCTCTATATCATTTACTCCCTATGAGATTTTACCTGATGATGGTTTTCGTCCACTTGTAAAGCCGTATTATGTTGACATAACAGATGCCAATACTGGTACGCGGGGATTTATTTTGGTTACCGAACAATATAATGGCATTGATGGATCGCAAGGCTTATCAAAAGTTCACCTTCACGATATTGACGGCAACCCCCTAACTGACTATGACTTAACTTCCGAATTTAATCCTGGTTTCAAAGGGGACACAAATCATTATTGGTCGGTTGCAGTGGGAAATGTTGATGGAAATGCAACTAATGAATGGGCTCCAT
>CAYUZZ010000230.1:0-4641 GCA_964449505.1 uncultured Hyphomicrobiales bacterium
CCTTCAAAGAACCATATCTTCGCTTCAATGAGCAATATCAGTGAGGAAATGTTCAATATCTTCGCTTCAATGAGCAATATCAGTGAGGAAATGTTCAATATCATCGTGGAAATGAATCACATCAGCTAGGGAATATTGCATATAATTATATCAAAGAACTATTTAATTGGAGCAAGAACCAGTACCCCCGAATCATTAACCCCACATTTAAAAAGTGGGGTTATAATAAACTTAATTTATTTTATTTAATACCCCAAGCCCCAGAGCTTGAGGTATTTTCATATTAAATAATACCCGAATTCAATTACTTTTGCCACCAAGTTTTAGAACGAATATCGTTTCCAAAAGGAGTCAATCTTGATGATGCTTCGCTATTATTTGCTCCATTCAAAGATTGCTCTTCATTTGGGTATAAATATCTATTTGGCATTGTATTATAGATTGCATCAGGTCCCGGTTTAATAATATTTGGAATTCCGGTTCTGCGATAATCATTAAAGCCCTCATAAGCAACCATAATATGAGAAATCCATTTCTGAACAATAATTTGTTCTAATGAACCATTGTAGGCAACAGGAACATCCAAATCTTTATTATATTCAGTTTTTGGAGTCCAACCTCTTGTTAAATAATCAGCGGGCATTTCTAAAGTTTTGCCTGCAACTGCACCTCTTTCTGCCCAATAAGCAAATGAAGATTTGATACCATTTTCATAATGAGATTTTTGGTCGCCACCAACAAATCCTCTCTTAATTGCTTCTGCAATAAGGAATTCCACTTCACTATTAAGCATTAAAATTGCTTCCATTGCATTTGGTGATTCAAAGAACACTTCACTAAATCTTGATAAATTTAATGCACCACCTTTGTAATTATAAGCAACACCATCAGAAAGTCCATTTTTCATACCTGACCATTCAGGTTTTCCGGCAGTTACTGAAGCAACAGTTGGTCTAAACCATAATTCTATTCTTGGATCATTATAAGCTTTCAAAACGCTTTCGATTGTTTCGCTCATTCTATTTTCATCAAAAGAACCCACTCTTGATGTATGAACGGGCCAAGTATTAGGTCTTGATGGTAAATAAGCTAATGCAATGTTATCATTATCATTTGATAAAATTGGATATTTTCCAGGATTATCAATTACTTTTTTGAAACCTGCTGAAGCAACGTCTGGTCTTACTTCGCTCATTCTCATATAAATTCTAAGCATAAGAGAATTATTGAATTTTCTCCATAAATCTAAGTCGCCATCATTTAATACATCGCCTCTGATACCTGCTTGATTTTTTGCATATAAGTCATTAGCTGCATCTAATTGTTGGATTAAATCATCATAGATATCTTGACCTTTGTCATATTTAGGAGTGTATTCTTTATCTGTCTTACCTTTTAAAGCTTCAAAATACGGTACATCGCCCCACATATCAACTAATTGTTGAAACATTAACGAACGTAAAGTAATTGCAGTTGCTTGGTAACCTTCATGTCCAATTAAAATCAAGTTATTGCAATTCCTTGAATAAGTATAAAGATTGCTCCAATAACCGCTATTAGAACCCCAATCAAATAAATCAAAACCAGTAAATACAATTTTAGCATTGTATTGAGCCATCAAAGATGAACCATCAGACCAACCCTCCATAGCAATTTCTTCTGGCACATATCTTGTCAAATATGTCATCAATAATTCAGGATTGTTTTCAATTGATGTAGGTGCGTTTGGATTTTTATTCATATTTCCAAAATCATCGCAAGAATTTATCATCATCAATGAAATAAAGCCAATTAATATAAATTTCAATTTTTTCATTTTAATTATTCCTTTTTATAATTATAAACCAATATTCAAATCAAATGTAAAACTTCTTGTACTTGGAATAGGATGTGCCTCAACACCAGGGATTAATCTACCGCCTGTAAAAGTAACTGTTTCTGGGTCAAAGTGTGGTGATTCTGTCCATAAAGCAACATTTCTTCCAACTAATGACAATTTTAATGACTTTAAGAACATACCATCTAACCAAGTTTTAGGGAAGTTATATGATAATTTTACTTCTCTCAATTTCACATAAGATGCGTCATAAAGTCCTTCAGTTTCATTACCACGAGAATATCTTCTGTTATGGTAAGCAGAGGCATCAACTATATAACTATTGTCCACATATTGACCATCAGTTAACATAACACCATCACCAATTACTCCATCTGTTCTTGTAACTCCATCTTTATCCCAAGTGATACCACCTTCTTTCATTCCAGGATATGGTCCTTTGTGGTCTGCATCTCTTCCCCAAAGAGTTTCTTCGATATTACCAGCAGTAGCTGCAATCAATCTTGTTTCAGAATAAATATTGCCACCAATTTTGAAATCAAATAAAACACCTAATTCAAATCCAGCATATTTGAAATTGTTCTGAATACCCATAATATAATCAGGGTTATAATTACCAATAATTCTCAGATCGTTATCGTAAACTGGTAAACCTTTTTCAAAAAGAACTTTTAATTTACCTTCATCAACTCTTACTCTATTACCACCTTGGTCAATTGTAGCATAGCCGTCAACATATTTTACAACTTGTTTAGAATCTGGGTCATACATTTTGAAACCAGTTCCCCACATAGTTCCCATTCTTTCGCCAACTTTTGCTACAATACTAACTCTTTCACCCATGATAGAGTATTGCTCGATACCTTCAGTTAATTCATCTACATAGCTTCTATCAAAGGAGAAATTCACTCCAAAGTCCCATTCAAATCCATTATCCAATTTAACAGGAACTGCCCAAAGTGAAGCTTCAAAACCATTCGAAGAAATTTGACCTGCATTAATGAAAACGTTAGAGTAACCGGTTGTTCTAGGAATTGGAATACCAATAATTTGGTTCTTTGAAATGTTATTATAATAAGTTAAGTCTAAGCCTACTCTATCATCAAAAAATCTCAAATTTGTTCCAATTTCAAATGATGAAACTATTTCAGGTTTTAAGTCTGAGTTTGCTAAAACACTTGATTCGTCGGCAGATAAATTAGAACCAAATGGCTCTCCAAAATTCCAAGAATTTTCCAATAAATATGGGTCAGTATCATTACCAACTTGAGCGAATGATAATCTTAATTTACCAAAGCTTATGTAAGGATTATCTTTTACATTCAATAAATCTGTAACTATAAAGGAAAGTGCTGCTGATGGATAAAAGTAAGAATTATTACTTTTTGGTAATGTAGAAGACCAATCATTCCTCGCAGTTAAATCAAGAAATATTTGATTTTTCCATGACATCTGACCATAGCCATACAAACTATTAATTGCTTTTTTTCTATTATCTAATCTTGATGTAAGTGAAATATCAGTATTTGCGAAAGTATAAACACCTGGTATTACCATTTGATTATTAGATACGCTATTGAAGTTATTGATTTGAGTCATAGCATTACCACCAAAAGACAAAGAGTAGTTGAAGTCATCAGCAATATTATTGAAGTAGTTCAATAAGAAGTCAGTATTTACTTCATTGAAAGTAATTTTGTCTTCTCTATATTGTCCTTTTTGAAATCTTTGAGTTGAGAATGCTCTTTTGATTGTTCTTCTTTCATTATAAAAATCAACGCCTGTTCTCAATGTGAAGATAAGATTATCAAAAATACTTAATTTGGCAGCCACATTACCAATTAATCTATCTTTATCTAATCCATTTGTGTTTTCATTCATATTGAAATATGGATTATCATGATAATTATAATTATAATTAAATTGTTGGAAACCTTCTAATCCACGTTGCCAATAATCTTTCAAACTTTCAGTATTTGTATTCATTCCATACCAAGTAAACAAATACATTACACTTTCAGTTCCATAACCATTAACTACTCTATTATTACTTTTTGTATTGATATAATGAGCGTTTGCTTCTACTTTCAAGTAATTTGATAAATTGTAACCACCAGAAATTGATACGTTATTCCTATTCAAATCTGTATTGGGAGCGATACCAGTATTTGATAAATTTCCAAAAGAAGCTCTGAAATTGCCAAGGTCATTTCCACCCGATAGAGCTATTGTATTTTGAAAAGTCTTCCCAGTTTGGAAGAAAGTTTCAACAGGATTACCATGAGATACCCAAGGTGTAGGCGTAATTGTACCTCTACGAGATAAATCAACCCCACCATCACCTAATATTCTACTCAAACCGTGAACGTCACCAGCTCTTAATTGAACTGTTCTTCCATCGGGATAAGTATAAGTTCCTGATGCGGGAGAATCGAATTGTTCGATTAACCTACCATCTAATTTAGGACCCCAAGATTCGTCCACACCATCATTGACTCCACTACCAAATCCATCACTAAAACTAAAAGCGAAATTCTTACCTTGTCCATATTGGTTTTGATATTGTGGAAATGCTAATATACTTTCCCATTCAATACTTGAATTATAATTCACACCAATACCTTTTTGTCCCCTTCCTTTTTTTGTAGAAATAATTACTGCACCATTGGCAGCTCTCGAGCCATATAATGCAGTTGCAGCAGGACCTTTCAATATTGACATAGATTCAACATCTTCAGGATTGATATCAGCAGCACCATTTCCATAATCCAAACGCATGTTATCGCCTGTTGATTGAGTATTAG
>CAYUZZ010000231.1:0-4559 GCA_964449505.1 uncultured Hyphomicrobiales bacterium
ACTGCAAACTTTATCCAATTGAATTTCCTAAAAGAGAAAAAAGCCATTTATAAAAATGAGCAAGGTAAACTTGTAATTGATTTTAAAATTTTTTTTAGCACAATAAGCGATCTTGCAAACATAATTTTAACTATACAAATTGATGGAAGCTACCAGAAAGCTACAGACTTGATTAATAAATATGGGAAGATTACACCGGAAATCGAAACTGAAATTGAACTTTTGAAAGATATACCAAGAGATATAAACACGACTTATGATTTTTAAAATAATTGGAAAAAGGAGATAAACCAAAATGTATGATATCAAAATTACAAAATCCGATAAAACGAGATTTAACGACATTAATTGGAATAGTTTAGGATTTGGTCAGTTTTTTTCTGACCACATGTATATATCTGAATATAAAGATGGTAAATGGAATGACGGGGAAATAGTACCTTATGGACCAATTCCCATGGAACCTTCAATTGCCGCATTGCACTATGGGCAGTCAATCTTCGAGGGATTGAAAGCTTATAGAAGAGCCGATGGCAAAGTAAACCTATTCAGACCCCAGAGAAATGCTGCTAGATTGAACCATTCAGGTAGCCGCGTTGTAATCCCACCGTTCAGGGAAGATCAGTTTATCGAAGCTATAAAGTTGTTGGTGAAAATTGACCAAAAATTTGTGCCTTCCGAAAGAGGTACTTCATTATACATTAGACCATTAGTCTTTGGTGATGGTGCATTTTTGGGAGTACATGCCTCCAAAACGTATAAACATATTATAATGACTTCACCGGTAGCATCTTATTATCCGGAAGGCTTGGCACCAGTTAAAATTCTTGTCGATAAAGACAATGTGCGAGCAGTTAGAGGTGGTTTGGGGACGGCAAAGACTGCTGGCAATTATGCCGCATCTTTGTTTGGAAGCGAAACCGCCAAAAAACAAGGTTATTCGCAAGTACTTTGGTTAGATGCTATTAGCCGTCACTTTGTAGATGAAGTGGGAGCGATGAATATTATGTTTGTAATCAACCATGAATTGGTTACACCGCCCCTTGGTTCGGGAAGTATCTTGGAGGGTGTTACACGTGATACTGTTTTGCGGCTTGCGCAAGAGTTTGCAATTCCCGTGAGGGAAAGACCAATAACTGTGGAGGAAGTGTTCCATGCGCATCATAATGGCGAGTTGCAAGAGATATTTGGAACTGGTACAGCTGCTGTAATATCACCTGTTGGACAACTATTTTATGATGGCAAGCAAATTATTATTAACGATATGAAGATTGGACCATTAGCCCAGAAATTTTATGATACCATTACAGGTATTCAATACGGTGAAATAGAGGATACTTTTGGTTGGACAGTCAAAGTGGAATTAGATTAATTAATTATTATTTGGCAATAGAAAAGGTGCTTTTGGAATTTACCCAAATGGCACCTTTTATTTTAAAGAGAGTTATATCTAATATAGAAAAGGTTCAATTCCTTTTCTTGGTAAATTAAAATGCTCGTAAGCCTTGTTAGAAGCTATTCTGCCACGAGATGTCCTCTGCAAAAAACCTTGCTGAATTAGAAATGGTTCGTAAACTTCCTCAATGGTACCAGCCTCTTCGCCAACTGCAGCAGATATTGAGGAAATACCAACAGGACCCCCTTCAAATTTTTCGATAATAGATAATAAAATTCGTTTATCCATATCATCAAGACCAAACTCGTCAACTTCAAGAGCGTCAAGCGTCAATTTTGCAATATCCAAATCTATAGAGCCATTTCCCTTAACCTGCGCAAAATCTCTGGTTCTTCGAAGCAACCTGTTTGAAATTCTTGGTGTGCCACGCGAGCGGGAAGCTATTTCGTAAGCAGCATCTTCGGTTATGCTAATTTGCAGTAGGTTTGCAGACCGCATTACAACAAGAGTAAGATCTTCAGAGTTATAATAATCCAACCTGTTAACAATTTGAAATCTTGACAATAACGGTGCAGTAATCAATCCAGCCCTTGTAGTAGCACCAATCAAAGTAAACCTTGCAATATGAATTGGTACTGATCTAGCTGATGGTCCGGAATCAATCATTATATCAATTCGAAAATCCTCCATTGCCGAATACAAATACTCCTCCACTACATTGCTTAATCTGTGGATTTCGTCAATGAACAAAACATCACCTTCCTCCAAATTAGTTAGTAATCCGGCAAGGTCTCCAGGTTTTTCTAGAACTGGACCTGAAGTAAGTTTAATATTAGCACCCATTTCTCTGGCAATAATATGACTGAGGGTTGTTTTACCCAAACCTGGCGGTCCTGTCAACAAAACATGGTCTAATGCTTCTGTTCTTTGTAATGCTGCTTTTATATAAATTTTCAGATTCTCAACGATTTTTCGTTGTCCTGTGAATTCCTCAAAATTAAAGGGTCGAAGTGAAGCATCAAAATCATCATTTGGCTTTTTTATCGGGTCAGTAAATTCGTTTCTATCTTTCATAATATTGTGCATAAATTTTGTCAAATGTAAAATAATTGACACAATTATTCAAAAATAATTATAAAATTGACAAAAAGGAATAAAAAGTGACAAATTTAATTAAAAAGACTGCTCATCGAATTTTGTTTTTTGTTATATTCACGTTGATAATTTGGGCAAATAATAATATTTGTTAATTTTTTTTGTTAAATTTGTATTTTAGAATGATATAAAACATAATATTGTTTTATTTTCGTGTATAACACATAATACTTGTGTAAATTTGATTTTTTTTATAAGTTATTGAATTGAAAATAATTAGTTAATTTTAAAATTAAGTGGAGGTTTGTGTGAGAACAAACAAATTACTTTATAGTTTTATTGTGATGATATGCCTGTTAGCAGGTACGAGCAGTGTCTTCTCACAACTTATTACTAATTCGGTAATACGTGAGCATATTGAATATTGGACACCCCTTGTAAATCCAGTTGTTATTGGCTACCAAGACGACCCTTATGGTCAGCTGACTATGCCGTTTACATTTACTTACGATGGAACTAATATTAGTACAATGTATATTTATGGTAATGGTTTTATATCATTGAACAAATTTTATGACCCCGATGGAGTTTCTTTGCCAAGATTTCCACAGGATAATATGATTATTTCTTGGTATAAAAGAGACCTTTATACTACTGGATCATTGTCGTATAAGGTAGAAGGTGCAGCACCTTTCAGAGTGCTTACCGTTCAGCAGATTGGTGCAAGAGTTGTTACTGATTTATCAGGAAAATTGTTTGATGTTCAGGTTAAATTTTACGAAACAACTAATGAAGTGAAAATTATTTTTAATCGTCCAAATGGCTTAGGTGGAGCAGGTGTTGACGGTTATCTATATTTTGCGGGCAATTACGTTGGATCTAATGCACGTTATATAAATATCAAGCCAAATGCACCAACAATTCCTGCCACTTTTTATAATTCTGCTATTAATCCAAATGTCACACCTTGGTTAACAAGTACAATTGTAAAATATTTCTATTCAGGTCGCTCATTTACTCTGACTTCTACTCCAAAATTATCTGGAATTTTTCCTGATGCCAATACCGTTCTTGCTTCTGGTAAGGTTTATACAGGTACCCAGCATCCACATGTTAGAGTTAGTCGTGGTATTGACCAAAAACCGATAACAATTCGCTATAAAATTACTGGTCCTCTTGGATTACCAGAAGAAAAAGTAATCTACACTGCAATTACCGATGCTGATTTATTATCAAGCGAGCAAGTAAATCCAGACCCACAACCAATTGGAACTGCTATTAGGGTTGATATGCCACATGCAAAGGATATTGCTGGCAGATTAAGTGATGGTGCTTTGGATTTGACAGCACTCGAAAACTATCCGAGCGGTGAGTATAGAGTGGACGCTGTCCTCGAATATCTTGACGGTACTCCTTATACTAACTCTATTAGCTCTAAATTCACAATGTCGTTTCAAAGTGACTTGGCTTTGATGAATATTGTTGAACCAATTTATACTCCCGGTTCAATATATCAATACTCCGGTCCTGGCGTTCCTGTCAAGATTTTAGTTAAAAATCAGGGGGCAGACCCTGTAACAAGTTTTATAGGTTCCTATAAAATTTATAATGCATCAGGAACACTTGTCAATCAATTTACACAAGTTTTTGATATTGCTTCCAACCCATTAGCTTATAACGAATCAAGAGAATTTGTTTTTTCGCAGAACTTCAAATCCTCCACTATTGGTGTTTTCAATATTGTTAGTGAAGTTAACTTTGATAATGTTGATAAGGACAAATACCTTGTCAATAATGTGTTCCCAAGAACTGGTGATGCAAAGAAATTCTTCGAAATCGGCTTTACTGTCGAAGCCCAGATGTTAGAAATGCTTTCACCATCGGGAGTTTCTTACAAAGGAAGACCCGTCAGATTTTCTGCAAGGTTGAAAAATAATGGTGTTTCCGACATATCTTCAACTTTCGCTGTTTTAAGAGTAACAGATCCCGACGGAATTGTAATCAAAAACGATACTATTTTTGTTAATGAAATCCCAAGTGGATTTATCAGAACTGCTGATATATTCTG
>CAYUZZ010000232.1:0-4557 GCA_964449505.1 uncultured Hyphomicrobiales bacterium
CTTGAACCCCTACGCCCATAGGGCACCACCCCCTCAAGATGGCGTGTCTACCAATTTCACCACTTCCGCATAATGATTACAAAAATATACTTTTTTTAATTATTCTCCAAAAATATTAATATATTTGTTTGTTTAATTCGCCAATAATTTATACTTTTGTAATTCCAACATGGTGACGTGGCCGAGTGGCTAGGCAGCGGTCTGCAAAACCGCCTACGGAGGTTCGAATCCTCTCGTCACCTCAAATATTAATAAAATAAATCCTTCCTATAACATTCATTCCATATTGTCGTTTAGCAAAATTATTTTTTATTATTTCGGAGCTTATATGGATTTAAATTATTTACGTAGATTGGTTAAAATATTTGATGATAGCAAAGCAACTAATCTTGAAATTGATGAAGATGGTGTACACGTAAAATTATCCAGAAAAATTAATGTTTCTAATTTCGCAGAAAATTCAAATAATAGTTTTAACATACCTTCAAATTTAATTCCACCATCAGAAATAGTTTACGAACAAAAGAATATCAGTCAAGCATTTCTGGAAGATGCAACTGCTACAGATCCCAATTTTCATACTATCTATTCTCCTATTGTAGGTACTTTTTATAGAGCTCCTTCTCCTGATTCGCCACCATTTGTGGAAGTTGGGACTAAAGTGAAGCTGGGTGAAACACTATGTATTGTGGAAGCTATGAAATTAATGAATGAAATTGAATCTGATAAGTCCGGGATTATTGATAAAATTCTAATTGAAAATGGTAAACCCGTCGAGTTCAATCAACCGCTTTTTGTTATCAAACCGGAATAATTCATGTTTAAAAAAATATTAATTGCCAATAGAAGCGAAATTGCACTTAGAATTATTAGAGCATGCAAAGAAATGGGAATTGCTACTGTCGCTGTTTATTCTGAAGCAGATAAAAATTCCTTGCATGTAAGATTTGCAGATGAAGCTGTTTGTATTGGACCCGCACTAAGTAAGGATAGTTATCTTAAAATTCCTTCGATTATTTCTGCCGCAATGATTACTAATGCCGATGCAATACATCCCGGTTACGGTTTTATGGCAGAAAATGACAAGTTTGTGGAAATTTGCAACGACCATGATATTACCTTTATTGGACCGAGTGCAGAAGCTATCAGAAAGATGGGTAACAAGTCTGTTGCTAAAGAAACAATGAGAAATGCAGGAGTACCAGTAGTTCCAGGCAGCATAGGTATATTGAAAGACATTGAGCACGCAATTGCAACCGCTAATGAAACTGGGTATCCGATTATGTTGAAAGCTGTTGCTGGTGGCGGCGGCAAGGGCATGCGCATGGTTTATTCTGATAATGAACTGAAAACAGCCTATGAATTGGCTCGTAATGAGGCTAGTTCATTCTTCAGTAATCCTGATTTGTATATGGAAAAATTGGTTATGGGATCGCGGCATATCGAATTTCAGATATTTGGCGATAAGTTTGGGAATGTAATTCATCTGAACGAAAGAGAGTGCTCCATTCAGAGACGCCATCAGAAATTAATTGAAGAATCACCTTCACCTGTTGTTAGCCCTGAAATGCGGAAGCAAATGGGCGAAGCCTCCGTACTGGGAGCTAAGTCGGTGAATTATTATGGACCCGGAACTATAGAATATCTTGTTGATAATGATATGAACTTTTATTTTATGGAAATGAATACTCGTATCCAGGTAGAACACCCAGTAACGGAGCAATCATTAGGTATAGATTTAATCAAGGAGCAGATTTCGGTGGCTGCAGATAACAAATTGAGCTTAAAGCAAAGCGAACCTCTGTTTCATGCCATCGAATGCCGAATCAATGCAGAAGACCCTGAGAATAATTTTAGACCAAGTCCAGGCAGAATTGATGTATTTCATTCACCCGGAGGCAATGGGATAAGAGTCGATACCCACGCATATCAGGGATACGTAATCCCATCTAATTATGATTCGCTGATTGCCAAACTAATCACAACCGCACCAACCAGACAAGAGGCAATTGCCAAGATGTATAGCGCACTTGATGAATTTATTATTGAAGGTATTAAAACTACAATTCCATTTCACAAAAAGATGATGCTCAACAAAGATTTTATTTCCGGCAATATTGATACAAAATATTTAGAACGGAATGATTGGAATTCGCTATAAATTTGTTAATTTTACATTCTGATTATTTGTTATTTTAAAAAATAAATTTGGAGATTTTTAAATGGAATTCCCACAAGAGTTAAAGTACACTGAAGACCATGAATGGATCAGAGTAGAAGGTAATGTTGGTACTATTGGAATTACTGACCACGCACAAGGTGAACTTGGCGATATAGTTTACGTTGATATACCAAACCCGTCTGCTAATGTCAATAAAGGTGATTCATTTGGCACTATCGAAGCCGTAAAGACCGTTGCTGAGATGTTCACTCCTGTAACAGGACAATTGGTTGAAATCAATTCAGGATTGAATGACGCTCCCGAAACAGTCAATTCAGACCCCTATGGAAATGGATGGATTGCAAAAATCAAACTTAGCAATCCTGACGAATTGAACAGTTTGATGGATGCTGATGCATACAAAGCACACCTGGGTAAATAAACTTTACATTATACAAACTTCTTAGGGCTCTTAAGGAGCCCTTTTTTATTTTATAATCTTCTTTAATATCCCCCTATATGCTCTTTTTTCCCCTTAATAAGGGGGTTAGGGGGATTTTCTTATAATTCATAATTAAAAATTAACTGCATCCACCCCGCCTGCTTCGCAGCCACCACTCAACGAGTGGAATAAATTCATTGAATTTTTCATGTTTTTTTCTCCTTATCTTTTAACTATTATTTTGATTGAAGATACTGTTTTGCCACTGCTTATTCTTGCGAAGTAAATTCCATTGGAAACTTTTGCCAGCCACTCATAAGATTGAATACCTGCATTTAATTGTCCTTTGAAAATGTTTGATATTAATCTTGAATTAATATCAAAAATATCAACAGAAATATCCGCATTTTTAAGTAGATTGAATCTTATTATTGCTTTCCCATCATTAGGATTTGGGAATATTTCCGGCTCAAGTATTTGAATACTTTCTTCTTCTACTGATGTTGGATTCCATTTGGCGTTGAGCATATAGATGCCAAAACCACCACCAATACCAATTTTAGTTGAACTTTTATTAATTGATATAGAAAGAGGAGTATCACCTTTATCATAAATATTCATATTTTTTTTTGCTAACCAGTCTAACAAAATGGAATTATTTAACTTTTTCCTCCGAGGATGATAATACCTATGATGTATTTGGTGGTCTTTCTTTAGTAATAACCTCATATTAGAACTATTATCAGCACCACCAATTGAAAAGGTTTTATATGATCAACTTCATACCCAGGTGGATTTTTACTTTATTTGACTTTATTTATTGTTTAATCATCATTGAAAATTTCAGCAATAAGTTCATTTCTAGCGTAAAATGCCCTTGATATTGAGCCATGGCCAGCGCCTTTTGTTCTTGCTTGTATCCATTTTCCATCTTTGCCAGTTAATGATGTAAATCCATAATTGATTAACTTTGTTCTTATAAATTCATAATCATTTTCAATTTCTTTAATTATGGAATTGGATTCTATAAAATCAAATGATTTTATTTTTAATAATTCTGATTCACTATTATTTCTCCCATTCCATAGAACTGCACAAAAAACAAGGGATTTTAATTTATCCCAGCAATGACTTTTAAAAAAAGGTGTGTTGATTAATTCAATTGGACTAATCATAGTAATAGCCATTGTTTCTTTAGGTTTTAATTCACCTTTTACAATATGGAATGCTACTGACTTTAATTCAAATCCTAATCCATTTGGTGCTTGTGTATTGCTATTTGTTAAGCCTGCTAACCTTTCTAAAGTTAAACCTTTCCAACCTTTATTTTGTTTACCATCTTTAAATGGTTGTATATTAAAAATTTTTGCTAATTCAGCCAAATCTTGCCCAATATAATTTTCAAGATTTTTAATTGCTTTCATTCTAGTTATCAATTTTATTCTCCATAATATTTTCAATAAATACATCTATAAATTCAAAACCACATAATTCGGCAACTTTTAATCTATGTTGCCCATCAACTAATTCAAAATTATTATTTAATCTTATTGGTTGATAAGCAAATGGATAAAATTCATTGATCATATTTATTACTTCATTCATATTTAATGAGTTTGGATAAGAATTAACATTATGTTTTACATTACTTAATGGAAATTTTTCTATTAATTTCCAACCAATTTGAGAACCATCTCCCAAACTATCTGATGATTCGAGATAATTTTGTTTCTTCAACCAATTCCAATTTAAAGTTTCATTACTGTTATAACTTTTCATTTAAAATAATCCCAGATTATTTTTAATATAATTATATCTTTGAATTGTTAAATCTAAATATTCTTTGTTAATATCAATACCAATATATTTTCTATTGCCTATTGATTTTGCTGCTATACCGGTTGAACCACTACCGTTGAATGGATCAAGGATAATATCATTTTCATTTGTTGAT
>CAYUZZ010000233.1:0-4540 GCA_964449505.1 uncultured Hyphomicrobiales bacterium
TTCGATTGATATGAGAGGAGAAAAATGAATATCATTAAAACGTACCTCATATTACCACCTCTTTATTCGCGAGTGCTAATTGCCCGCAGGCGGCTTCTATGTCGGCACCAAAAGTATCCCTGATTGTAACCCTTCCACCATAATTTTTAACTAAATTCCCAAACTGGAGTATTCTTTCTTTTGATGTAGCTTTTAATTCTTTAGCAAAACCCACAGGATTAGTAAAAGAAATATCATTATAGGGTATTATATTAACCCTTGATGGTACTCGCTTCAGTATTTTAGCAAGTCTTTTAGCATCTTCGTCGGTATCGTTCAGACCTGCAAAGGGTATGTATTCATAAGTAACTGGCAAACCTGTATTTCTATAATAGAACTCTACTGCATCAAGTAAAACAGAAAGTGTAGTTTGTCTAGATAAAGGAACAATTTTGTGACGGAAACCATTAGTAGTTGCATGAAGCGACAAGGCAAGTTTTGGAGCATTACTTTCCAAAGCGAGTTGCCTAATTTTAGCAACAATGCCAACGGTCGATAACGTAATTCGTTTTCTGCTAAAAAAATCTGCGTTAGTGTCAGTAAATATATCAATGCTACTTTTTACATTTTTATAATTAAGAAGTGGTTCGCCCATACCCATAAATACAACATTGGTAACCTTGGTTTTTAACTCATTTTCTACTAAAATAACTTGGTCGATAATTTCAGCTGGTTCTAGATTACGAAGGAAACCCAGAGTTCCCGTTGCACAGAACGCACATTCTACGGGGCAACCAGCCATGGAAGATATACATAAAGTAATTCTTTCAAGTTCCAGATTTTCCTCGTCATACCAGGGCATATATACTGCCTCTACCTGCTTGCCATCTTTAAGATTAAATAAAAACTTAACTGAACCATCATACGACTTTCTGACTTTTGATATTTCAATGGAAATTAATTGAAATTCTTCAGATAATTTATTCCTCAAGTCCAAGGGTAAGGTTGTAAATTCCTCGAATTTTGTTTTTTTGTTGAGATACAGTTCATCAAATATTTGCTTTGCCCGGTATTTTTTTAGATCATTTGACTGTACATATTCAACTAATTCATGATAATTTAAATTTTTTATCAATTGATTATTCATTAATTTAAAATTTTCTCCATCATTAAATTAGCTTTATCCACATGACTTTGTTTTATGTTAGCAGCTATTACAGAAATTGCAGTTATCATGGCGGTCAAATCATCAGAAAATCCAATAAACGGCGTAATATCGGGTATCGCATCTATAGGAAATATAAAATAGCCCAACACACCATAGATGATGGATTTAGCCCAAACGGGTGTATCGGGGTCCTTAGCTGCATAAAATAAAATAAGTGCTTTGCTTAATATGGATTTACCTATCTTTTTGGTATTTATTCTAATTTTCTCGATTAGACCTCTTTCGGAATATTTATTAGTATATTGCTGTTCTTTCATAATCGTGTTATTCATATCAATATGTACCTACCACACTTGCAGCAGCAACAGAACCAGCAACTGACGAGGCAATAATAGCAGTAATCTCCGAGTTAATATCAAGAACCGCCTTTCCGATTTGCTCGTTGTTAATTAAATCATTAATAATATTGGCAGCTTGCTTTTTTTCGTCCTTCAAGAATAATTCGTCGATTAAATTTGTTGCTTTCACCAAACTAAGTAATGCCAAATCTTTTTGATTGGCCTGTGTATCTTCCAAAACAATTTCCCGGATTCTTAATCTAGTATGAACTGTAGGCAATGGATCATTTATAGGATATGTATCAACTGGAATAATCCATAGAATTTTTCTTTCTTCTTTTTTAAGGACACCTTTTTCAACCAAATTGTTAATCAATTTATCAATAATATCAGTAAAAGTTGATACTATTTTCTTTATCCAGTATTTGATTTCTTGGTATTCTGGAGCTGATGAAATTAAGTGCAAGGCATCATCAAGAACTTTATCACCTATTGCACTATCATCCTGAACTGTTATTTTTCCATCCTTATATTCAATTTTGTTTAGGTTGTGAAGCTCCAAAATCAAAGCCCCTGCCAGACCGTAGGGCAAAGATGTAGTAACAGACAATATTAATTCACCGCTTTCCACATCCAAACCCAATAACAGCAATTCTTCGGCTAAATTTAAATTCATTTTCTTTCCTTGAAGTATTTTAATCAGTGCAATTTAAAAAAATATTTCCTTATAAAAAAATTCTATGCTTCATAAGACAATTAGCTCGCAAATTTAACGTAGTGCATCTTTATGTACCATGAAATTAATCATTTTAAGCTTCACGAAATCTTCTTCGTACATATAATAACCTGTGAATTTTCCATTTCTTGCTACACTTCCCGAATCCTTAATCAGGAACCAAGTTTTACCGTCTTTCTCTGTGTATCCAACAATATGAATTCCATGGTCATCGGTTGTAGTTCCATTGCTAAATCTAAATTGCCTTGCATTTTCGTCTATATTCTGAGATGGTATGTCGAATGTTGGTACAAGGGCAGCATCTTTGTAGGAATATAATCCCGCTTCTGATACATCACCGCCGATAGCCATTGTAAAACCATTTTTAAGTGCATTTTTAATCGAATTAATGAAGTTATCCAATGGAACATTAACAAATTCGCCCATCCACCAATTATCTGGAACTTCATAAACAGCATTTTTACCATAATCATATTGCATCAACGACATATAATCTACATAATCATGCAGGTTAATTTTCAATTCATTTTCGAGGAAACTCTTTGGCGTAAACTTTTTCCCTTTGAAAGTAAATTCGGTGGGTGGTTCACCCATATAGTAACTCAATATTGATTTTACATTTTTTAAAATTTCGTCCTCGTTCCAAATATTTTTTGATTTACAAAATTCCAGGTAATTTTTCATCTCATCAAACATTTTTGAATGGTCATGATGTTTTTGACCAGGTTTCTTTCCATCATAAAATTCAATGGGCATACATCCATACTGTTTCCATATTCGAGTTACTGCATTGGCTTGTGAACCTTCACCGAAAAAGGAATCTCCGTGTTTTTGGATAAACCTTTTTGCCTTTTCCAAATATTCATAATACACAGTATGCATTTCAGAAAATTTATATTCTTTACCTGTTAATCTAAAAATATCTGATTCCAAAAATGATGTACCGCAAAAGCACCAACATGTACCAGTTGAGCTTTGCATTACTGGAGCATTGTGCCAATATGTTTTAAACTCATCTAATGAAGAGGGTAAATTGATTTTATCAAAATCCACAATGAATTTTTTACTATTATGCACTGGTTTTTTGTTAAATTCATTAATTTCTTTATTGATTGTATCCCAAGTATGATTTTTGGGTTCAACAAATTTGCCTACATCTTTCCTATTCTGAGCAAATACTATTGCATTTAGAATTAGCATCAAAACAACGAGTAGTTTGAACAATTTCATAATAATCTCCTAATATTTATTTAAGAATTTTTGTAATTTCATAATTATAGTTTTAGCACACTCCATCTTCAACATAGGTTGGTAATGTTCTATCAGTCCATTTCTATCAATAATTGTTATTGTGTTGAAATCCCCTCCAAAACCGCTTTTTTCTTTATTTGCAGAATTAACTATTATCAAATCACAGTTTTTTTTATTTAATTTTTGGATTCCATTTTCAATTTCGAAACTGCTTTCCAAAGCAAAACCCACAATAGTTTGATTTGCTTTTTTACGAGTACCCAATTCGTATAAAATATCTTTTGTTTTTTCTAACTCAAGAATTAAAGAGTCGTTTGAACTATTTTTTTTGATTTTTCCAATGAATGGATTCTTTGGTTTGAAATCGGCAACGGCAGCAGACATAATTATTATATCCATATTAGAATACAAATCCATGACTTGCTTATACATTTGTTCAGCACTTTCTACTGGATAAAAATTCACATTATCGGGTTTACCCAAACTTACAGGTCCAGATACCAGATAAACTTCAAAACCAAGTAAATTTGCAATTTCGGCAAGAGCATACCCCATTTTACCACTCGAATAATTAGAAATATATCTAACGTCATCGATTTTTTCGCGGGTTGGTCCGGCTGTAATCAGCATTTTTAATTTCATTATCAGGTCAATTTTTGCTTAAGTTTCTCGAATTCCAATTCAGCATTATATTTATCTTTTTCGATAGCTTTTGAAATAGACTCAATGGGTGAATCTATTAAATACTCTAATTCTGACTTTTTTTTCTCATCAGCCTTAGTAGTTTGTGTAGATATAACTTCTTGTATATATCTTTTGTGTTTTTCATTTTTATTAAGTGCAATGGAAATTTGCTTCATAATATCATTAATTTCCGGAAATCTGCCTGGACCAGTCAAACCACTTGATAAATCACCTTCTACAGGTGGAATAATGATTGCCCCATCGTTTTGAACTGTTCTGACTACCCTTTGAGTGGCTGGATGAAGCCACATAGTGCTATCCATAGCGGGTGATATCAATAGTGGAACAGATGGTTCTAATGCAATAGCGATTGTAACAAGAGCA
>CAYUZZ010000234.1:0-4535 GCA_964449505.1 uncultured Hyphomicrobiales bacterium
AAATTGTAGCTAATGGTCTCCAATTAACAAACACAGGTGTATCTGCAGGTACATATACCAAACTGACAATTGATACAAAAGGTAGAGTAACAGCCGCTACAGTTCTTCTTTCAAGTGATTTGCCTTCACATAATCACACTTCAACTGATATTACTGATTTCCATACTGCTGTCAGGACGAACAGACTTGACCAAATGGCTGTTCCTACAGCTTCATTGAATCTTAATTCTCAGAAGATTACTAATCTTGCAGACCCAACCAACCCACAAGATGCCGCAACTAAGAATTATGTTGACAGTGCGGTTGCAGGATTTGACTGGAAAAACAGCGTTAAAGTTTGTACTACTGCTAATATCACTTTATCAGGAACACAAACCATAGATGGTATAGCTGTAATTGCCGGAGATAGAGTTCTTGTAAAAGACCAGACAACTCAAAGCCAAAACGGTATTTATATTGTATCAGCTTCTGCTTGGTCAAGGGCTACAGATGCTGATGCGTGGAATGAAATTGTTTCTGCGGCAGTTTTCATCGAGCAGGGTTCTGTAAATGGTGATACTGCTTGGGTATGTACTTCTGATCAGGGTGGAACTCTTGGAACTACTTCAGTCGTTTTTTCACAATTCACAGGTGCCGCTCTAATCATTGCCGGAAACGGTTTATCCAAAACAGGAAATCAAATTGATGTTAATGTTGACAACCAATCAATTGAAATTTCTGCTGATACATTACAAGCTAAACTTGATTCTGCTGGTGGAATTACAAAGACTGCAAGCGGTCTTAAAATCAATGTTGATAATACCACGCTTCAGATAAATGGAAGCAATCAAATTGAATTAAAGGGAGCTTTCAAGAATAAGAAAGTTCTTGGAACAATTACCGGAGACAGCACTACAACTACATTTACCATAACACATAATCTTGCAAACAAGGATATTTTTATTGATGTCTATGAAAACACTACAGGATATACGGCTTATCCCCTTATTGAAAGATTCGATACAAACACTGCGAGATTTAGTTTCAAGGTTGCTCCGGCTACCGGAAAAGTTTATAACGTGGTTATCATCGGTTAGGAGAAATAAAATGTCTGCAACGCCTATACTCGATGATTTGGATATGAATTTTTCAGAAATTATTAAGGGAAGATTGGAGAATGTTTCTTCATTGCCTACTGGACTTAATTCAAATCATCGTGGTTATGCAGTTTATTATGCAAGTAAAATTTGGGTTTGGAACGGTTTGCAATGGATAACTTGGGACAGTCTGCCTTGGTCTTTCGAGGATAATGATGCCATTGACAGCAGTAATCCAAGAGATGAAATTACGGCATTCAATGCGACAAGTAATTTTCTGAATTCTTCGTTATGGAATATTAATTTGGCTGAAGGTTATAATGACAATCTACCAAGAACGATTGGAACTATGAATTTCATTGGTTCTAATAACACTATTTCTGATTGGCAAACCATAAGAGGTAGAAGGTTTGTATATACGGCAAAGGACGGCTCTTGGTTCAATATTAAGAATTTATCACTAAATACTGTTCCCGCTAATCATAAACGTATTGACACGAGAACAGACACTGATTTTACGGAATTAGTCAAAGCAGAGTTTTCATATAATCCAACCTCTGATGTTTGGATATTGGTAAGCTTTGAAAGAAAGATGAGTTCTGCACAACAATCTTCAAGTCTAACACAATGTTGCAAACAAGAAATCTATTACGAACTGATATCAGTTGTTGGCGGAGACAAACTTCAGCTTGGTGGTGTGCCAAATGGCTTATTAACATGCGGAGATGATTGTTCTTATTTCCAAGTTCATATACAAGGTGAATGGAGTGTTGAACCAATGGACAATGACGAAGGTTTTGATTTTCACGGAGTTCCTCTTTATTGTCAGTTTTTGATTCGACAAGATGAAAATTCTGCGTGGAATATAGTTAAATCAGTAAGGTATAATTGGCAATCTGGAGAAACAATATACTTCGATGAAGAATTCATTTATTTGAATACTGGCAGTTTTTACGTTGGTTGCTCATTTTCAGATGAAGAATTTGGTAATGGACATACTGTTTATCCCATTCAAAATTTCGAGAGATTTTGGATTAGAATGAATGTTGTAAAATGCCCTAAATCAAGTTGGTTTAATAGATATGACATTCTTAGTACAGGTGTTGTTCCTTTAAGTCAATTTACTGGCTATGCTCCGAGTCCAATTGGAGAGGGATTGCCCTTTGATGGTTTCTATGAAGTTATGGTATTTGTTGAATTTAAAGAATATGAATCAAATAGAATAAATACTGCTTCTTGTGTCAGTTCACAGACTTTGGAATTAATGGCACCGATGGACAATTGGAGATTGGTAGATAAAAGTGGTGTGATTTCAGTTACAGCAACTCACGAAGATGTTAAATGGTTCAATTTTTCATTACAGGGTTCTGCAATTATTTTTGCACAATCTAATATTTGTGGTTCAAGAGCGGTTAGTTATAGAGTTACTTTGCCCAACGGATCATTTAGACAAATTCTCGGTGGCTATATTCACGTGAAGTATTTAGGCACGATTGAAGGATTAAATTGTAAAGAAGTACAACAAGGCGGACAATAAGAATTTTATATAAAGGTAAAAAAAATGCAGTATATCATAACAGAACAAACCATCAATAAAATTATCAGCTTAATAGCAGATAAACCATTCAAAGATGTGATTTCATTACTTAATGAAATTAAAACTGTTCCAAACATTGAAGATGAAATTATAATTAATAATGATTTAGGAGGTCAAAATGCCAACATCAACTGATAAAAAAATCATACTAACAGGTTCTCCATTCGCTTGGATTCACAAAATTGAGAACGAAGATTTGTCTGAACTATGGAAGTTTAACAACTTGCAATCGTCCACTTACAAGATTCTGAAACCCGGTTCAAGTTCTCAGGGTTCTGAGAACATAGACATTAACAGAGCTGACGGTGCAATTTGGAGATTTCCAAAAACTAATCTTATTCTCTCTGGTGAAGATGAAAGCGACATCACACCTGCCGATGCTTCAAGCGATGCCTCTAACAAAGGAGAAATTACATTAGTGATTAATGAAGCTCCAATTGAATCAAACTCTTGGACTGCATTCATTAAACAATTAAAAGACAATATGGATGCCAAATTCTTAATCACAATTGGTACTGGATATTCACACAAAGCAAGAACTGATGCAACTCTACGTAAGCCAGATGGATTCATTCATATGATTGGCAAAGTAAATAATGACTTGGAACAGCAACTTAACAACAGTCCTGCTTCCATAACTATTACTTTTGTATCTTATAAGAACTCTGGACTTGAAGCTACAGACTTGACAGCAGTAAGCCTATTTACAGCTATTACGTGGAAGCTTGGTGGAACAGGTAAGGATATAGAAGGTATCAAACCGCCTGACCTTCTCTCAACAGATGCAGAAAGACTATTGACAGGAGATGTTGTTGTCATTACGAATATTACTTATAGTTAGATTATGAGATTCTGGCAGAAATATCGCTTTACAGAATATTTATTCGGACAACAAGCCGTAGTATTTGCTGTTTCCGATTCATATACAGAGCTATTTCAAAATAATGGAATAGAAACAGATATTTTTATGCTTGAATCAGTTAAAAAAGATTTGAATACTGAAGAAGGTAGTTACGCAATTGACGAACTACCTTTTTCAATTAATCATCTTGCTTGCCAAAATGAAAGTGATGAAAAAGCTCTTTACTTTGTTCTCGATGCTACAAATATCAAAGTAAACAGATATTGTGGGATATTCTTTGGAGAAGTTGCCACTCTTGAAAATATGCTTTTCCTGGGTAAAATTAGCAGTAAAGTGTCCGGGACTGATAAGCTTTGGATAGGAGAAGAATACGACTTTTTTGTAAATCCCAAAAGAGAATATAAGTTTTCTGCTTATAGTTTTGATATTTCTGTGCTTGACCAAGTAAAGCTAACTGGAAAGATAGAGAACTTGGAAGGGACGCCAATAGATAATGTTTATCAAAGGTTTGAAAATGAAAATTGGGCGTCAATGAAAAGTATTTTCCAATATAGACTTTCTTATTCGATTGATAACGTATCAAGTAATTTAGTGTACTTGTGCCCACTTGGTAATTTATATCAAGTAATTAAAGAATATTTGCTCAAAGCATCATCAATTATTTCTGAACTTACGAATACTGCATTACAGTTGAATTTGCTTGAAAGTTCCTTAGGATTTCAAACAAGTCCTGTTTCATATGCTTTGGTTAAAGAATATAGCGATGAGGTTAAGGAAATCAAAGCAGAACAAAGCATAAGAATTGAACTTAAACTCTCCAATCAAAGCGGTGCTGACAATTGGTCTTCTCCATTCATCCATAGAAAAATGATTGATCCTACTTTAGGCAATTCCGGGCAGCAAGATTGGCAGAAGAACCAAATCTCAAGTGAATTAGCTTATTCATTCAGAAGCATTGATAATATTTCCGATTTACTATTTGAAATAGCAAGAAGTTTTG
>CAYUZZ010000235.1:0-4524 GCA_964449505.1 uncultured Hyphomicrobiales bacterium
AAGAGCCCCACGACCTATGGCACTAACAATACCCTGTGTAACAGTGCTACTAAGTCCGATGGGATTACCAACTGCAAAGACCATTTCTCCAACCTTCACCGAATTTATATCAGCAAAATGAGCTACGGGTAAGTTTGCAGCTTCTATTTTTATAAGTGCTAAATCAGTAAATGGATCCCTACCCACTATTGTGGCTTTATATTCTTTTTGGTCAAAAGTTTGCACAGTAATACCTTTCTCAGTTGCATTTTCTACAACGTGATTATTGGTTACGATGTATCCATCATTTGAAATTATCACCCCTGAGCCAGAGCCACGAGATTTGCCACCCTCTTCGGGCATAAAAAATCTCCAAAAATCTCCGAATCCGTCTGGACGTTGTTGCCCATTGGATTTAATTTCGGTTTCTACATTTATATATACCACCGTAGGTAAAATTGCTTCACTCGCCTTAACCATTGCCTGATTAAGTGCCAAAACGGAAGCATCAGGAGCTACGGGAGCATTGGAAGCACCCAAGAAAGTATCCTGAGCAAATATGCTTTTGATGTCGCTTAGGTTAAAGTTAGATACTAACAGTACTCCGATAAAAATTCCTAACCCCAGTAGAAGGGTTGGAACAATAATTGTTCTTTTCATTCATCCAGCCTTTTAATTAATTACAAATCAACAATTTAAATAAATTTGTAAAAACAGAGTATATATTACCTTTTCAATTTTAGAACAATTTACAAGATATATAACGATTAAATTGCCTAAAAGTTATTAATTTTTTATTAATTCTAATTATTATTCTTTTTTTCGAAACAATTACCCGCTTTTTAAGTATTAAACATTATATTTGAGAAATTTTCCAATTAATTGAGGTTTTCATGAAAAAAGTTCTTTTCCTGATTATTTGTTGCGGAATCTTGCCGACTGGTATCTTCGCACAAAAAGGATTTCAAACTTATTATCAAATGAGCGATTTTTTGCAGGCATCTCCAGGTTCATTCAAATTAGGATTGTACGGATTTCAGAACCCTGCTATGTTAAATTATAACACTTTCGATTTTGATTTAAATTTAATCGTATCCGAGCAACTTACTCGTTCCCTTGACTTTGACAGATGGGGAGTTTTCTATGCTTCCAAAGGATTCGGATTTGCCGCTGTTACTAATAAGCTGGGTGACAAAGGAGTAACAGATTACCGTATTTCCACTTCTTTTGGAGATACAAAGTTTGGCATGGGACTCAGCTATGGATGGAGCGGCGGTGATGTTGATTTTTTTGGCAGAACCGGCTTATATAGCATTGGCGCCCTGTACCGTCCAATCCCTCAATTATCACTTGCAGCAAATTACATGAAATCAACTGCCCGAAGTGATGCTGAATTTGTAGGGGAAATTGCTGTCAGACCTATTGGCAGCTATCCACTTGCAATATTTGCTGATGCATCAATTCTTGATAATCAGAATATTGATGATATTAATTGGAGTGCAGGTTTATCATGGGAAATTCTAAATGGTATCAGGGTTAATGGTAGATATTTTAAAAGCGAAAATATGAGTCTTGGCTTGGATTTAAGTTTTGGAAATATGGGGCTTAGTTCAATATCCCAATTCTCCAAGAATGGCGATAACATGTATAATTCTTATGGCTTTAGGATTGGTGGCAAGGACAGAACAATATTTGACAATATCGTAAAGCCACGATTCTACGCAAAATTAGACCTTAGTGGCACACCTTCATATTCTCGATTCCAGTTTTTCGATAATTCAGTAACCTTATTCGAAATATTAAATACAATCGAACTGGCAAAAAATAATGAATACATAAAGGGACTGGTGATTAATACATCTGAATTCGTTGCATCAAAGGCAATTTTATGGGAAATAAGAGAGAAACTTTTGGATTTTAAAAATTCAGGTAAAAAAGTTATTATCTATATCGAACGTGCTAATATTGATATGTATGCATTTGCAAGCGCTGCTGATATGATTGTGATGGAGGATATGGGTGGCATTACTTTATCGGGGTATTCTATGGGACGCAGCTATTATAAAAGTATGTTAGAGAAAATTGGTCTTGGTTTCCAAGAGTTCCGTTATTTTAAATATAAATCTGCTGTAGAAAACTTTTCGCGTGATTCATACTCCGAAGGAGATAAGGAGCAACGTCAAAGAATGATTGATGAATGGTACTCTATTAGTGCAGATATGATTTCTGCATCGAGAAATATCAGCAAAGATAAATTTGATGAGCTGGTTAATTGCGAACTAAATTACAATTCAAAAAAAGCTATCGATTTGAAACTTGTTGATAAACTTGGTAGAATAACCGATATTGATTCGTTAGTTAAAGATTACGATAAGAGTATCACTGCGGTTGTACCTTCTGGATTTTTATATAGTGAGCCCGCTCCAATAGATGACCAATGGGCTTATGAAACAAGTGCAATTGCCATTGTTTATGCAATCGGTGCATGTGATATGAACTCTGGAATTGCTGCTCGCACGCTTGTAAATGATTTGAAAATGGCTTATTCTAATTCAAGGATAAAAGCGATTGTACTTAGAGTAGATTCTCCGGGTGGTGATGCTCTTGCATCGGATTATATTGCTAAAGTAGTCAGAGAAAATAAGGGTAAAAAGCCATTGATAGTATCACAAGGCACTGTTGCAGGTTCGGGCGGTTATTGGCTATCAATGGATGCCGATGTGATAGTATCAACGCCTATGACCATTACTGGTTCAATTGGTGTTATCGGTGGGTTTATGTACGATAAAGGGCTCAAAGATTCCATTGGCATTTCTTATGATTTGGTTAAAAGGGGTAAATTTTCTGATTTGGGGTCTTCTTATTCTATGCCAATTATTCCTATCGGGTTTCCAGCACGACCTATGAATGATGAAGAATTATCATTGGTAAAAAAGGAAATTCTTTATTTGTACGATGATTTTGTAGAGAAAGTTGCTAACGGTAGAAAAATGGGTGTTGACAAGGTAAAAGAATTAGCACAGGGAAGGATTTGGAGTGGTAGAGATGCCAAAGCTAACGGGCTGGTTGACGAGTTAGGGGGCTTATCTTATGCAATAGATTTGGCTAAGAAAAAAGCTGGTATTCAAGATGATAAAAATGTAAAATTTTACGAATTCCCAAAATCCAGGATGTTCAATTTTTCTGCTTTCATTCCAAAGTTAATTGGAATTGATATCGAAAAACCTAAAAGTGAAATTGAAAAAATTAAATTTTTATTCGATATGAATGGCAAAGTAATGCCTATGCTTCCGATAGATTATTTAGATTTTGAATAGTATGTTTTAATACAAAAATTAATAATTGCTCCAGTGATATGAATTTGTCACTGGAGTTTTTTATGTAATTATTCCAAATCGTTGGTAGTTCCAAAGACTGCGGGTATTTTATATTCATGGTTGCCAAAGGCTGAGAACAATTGCTGAGTTGTGATTATAATACCTCCAAATTTTTTCTCAGAAGTATTGTAGGCAAAATCAATTCTCAATGTCTGCTTTGGATTGGCTGATTTAGTAAAGTGTAATCTTATTCCTGCACCAATTGAAGAATAGAGACGTGATTTGAATAATTTTTGGTCTTGATCCCAAACCGTCCCCAAATCTGCAAACAATACTCCAGATAGTTTTAGTACCCATACCGTCCAATCGGGAAAATATCTTAATTCAATATTGCTGGTAATTCGATTATCTCCGTTTATTTGATTAAGGTTGTAACCTCTTAGTCCCCGGTCATTATCAAGTAGCAATTGTCTGTAAGAATTCCAATTCCAAACTGTTTGCTGATCGATTCTTGCCGCTAACAAGAGTGAATTGCTAAATCTTAAAAAACTTAATCCCAAAAATTCTTGATACGTAAACTGTCCCTGAGATGATTTGAAGGAACTTGCCCCTGTTAGCTGTCCGAAAAGATATAAGCGCCCATCAAAATACGATATTTCTCCCTGCCCACCCACGTAATAAGAGTTATTTCCATCTTTAGAACCCATTGGAAAAATTTTACCTAATGTAGCAGAACCATAGCCACCAATTGCCATATCTTCTGTGTGGTAATAATTTATTTTGCTTACAGGATAAAATTTTTGGGAAAGTGACGAAAACATCAATAGTATTTTGCCTGAATTATCATAGGCGAATTTTAAATTTTCTTCTCCCCTATTTACGTTATTTAATTCTATTGATAAATTAGCAAATATTCTATCATTTCTAAACCATGCTCTTGAAAAATACATTTTTAAACTTTGCTCTTCGAAGGGCACTAAATTAAATGTTGAATCAAATCTGTAAATAAAATTTGAACCAAAATCATTTTTGATAAAAGCTCCGTAGGAATATCTTGTATCTAAATTATAATAAGGCTTATAAATGTCGAGTTGTTGTTGGGTTTTAATTTTATTAGCAATCAAAGCCAATTGAGCAAAAAATGGGGAACGAAACAACCTTCTATTAGAAATAGAAAATTCTCCCTGCCATCCAATATCATTTTCGGTTCTGTTCAAAGCTTCCAATT
>CAYUZZ010000236.1:0-4522 GCA_964449505.1 uncultured Hyphomicrobiales bacterium
ACTTTGCCCATACCGAGCGAAGCCATAAATTCCTGCTTGTGTGCTAAATATTCTTCGTTAAGTACAAGAACTTGTTCGCGGTTTGCGATTGCGAAAGCTGTTTTATCCTTTAGTGATACGGCCAATACAAGTAATAATGCAGCAAAGAAAGTATAATTAAGGTACTTCAATTTTGTATTTTTGTATGCTGCATAGAGCAATTGCAATATCAGCAAAACAAGGACTACACCTGCTAAAGTAGTGAAAAATACTAAAGTATTAACTGTAGATAGCGGCAATGACCAAATACCTGCGGCAAAGAATACAGGTATCATCAATACAGAAATCAGCGATATCCAAATGTTTGTTTTGAAGCCGAAATTAAAATATTCATCTTGTGCAATATCTTTTTTATCCCATACATAAGTTCTAAACAGGTAAGTAATACCTGTCAAAGCTATTGAAACTGTTAGAAATTGGAAAATCTGCAATAAGGAATCATTGCTTATTAAGATAGAAATAAAGTTTGAATTTGCCCACTCGTTAGGGTGAACAGCAAGTGATAATGCAGCCATCAAATACCAATAAGCAACAATTTGAAGAATGATCGAAAAATTTCCCAAGGAATTAAGTTTAGACTTGGCGTTATTATTAATTGCTTCAAAGTCCGAATTAGTTTTTTCGTCGGCATCGCTATTAGACAAGCTAACTTTATCGAAAACTTTAGCAAGGTGGAATGCTTTATTATAATTAAAGGCAAGTACCATTCCAGCAATATAAAGTACAAAAGACAGCGTAAGGTAATTGACAACTGCAACCTCAGATTTATGAAGCAATTGCATATAAATAAAAATTACTGACAGAAATGGAACTGCACCAAGTCCAAATCCGTAAATCCATTTATCTGTTATCAATCCAGCATATTCCAATGAAATTCTGGAGTAACTGTCATTGAAATTTTTGCTTTTATTTTTATAATAAACCGATAGAATTATACTTCCGAATAAAATTCCACTATAAACCATAAATATAGTTAACCCGAGTACTAAAAATACATTCAGTAAGTTTAAGTTATAATCTGGTTGCGGAATCACAAAATTGTCAAGAAAATTCATATATAACCTCAATTATTCTTTTTTTCCAATTAAATAAATTTATCAAGTGATAATAATACAACAACAAACAATACATATAAATTAATGTCGAGAAAAGCTAACTTAATATTAAGATTTTTATCATATCTAAGAACCAGCTTTCTGGTTCTCCATGCTAAAATAAAACCAGCTAATAATAACAATAAATTGGTTATTATGCTATGCGTAACCCCGAAATAGGGAATCATCATACAGGTTGCTGCCAAACCAACCACCCAAATATATGTTATTCTCTTAAGTTGTTCTTCCGAAAAATATTTCGATGGAGTTGGAAAACCAGCCAGTTTATAGTCCTTATCAAATATTAGCATCAAAAACCAGAAATGGGGTATTTGCCAAATAAAGAAAAATAATCCCAATGCTAATATTTTGGGGTCTGCAAGACTACCACCTCCAGCAAGCCAACCGATAGCTGGTGGTAAAGCACCAACAATGGCTCCCGGAAATATTGCAAAAGCAGTAATTTTTTTAAGAGGTGTGTAAATTAAATTATAAGCTACCAATGCAAAAAGTCCGAAAACAAATGTTAAAAAACTAAAATTATATAGTAACATTGCCAAACCGACAAGTACAAAAAATAGTGCCCATATAATGGCATCAGTTTTTGAAATTTTATTAGAAGGTAAAGGTCTGCTTTTGGTTCTATTCATCAGACCATCAGTTTTTATTTCTTGTATATGATTAAAAGCAGCAGAGCCTACCGATAATATAAATATTGCAAATGCTGCAATAGCAAGTTCTATATCAAAAGCACCCTTTGAAAGTATATAGCCAACAGAGCCGGAAATAGCAACAAAAAAAGTAATTTTTACTTTCCCTAATTCTGTCAATATAGCTATTAAATCTTTAATTTTATTGCTCATCAAATTTATGGGGTTAATAGTTTAACTAATTTTTCCAAATCATTTTTTTTAATTTTTCTTTTTTGTTCGGGCATCGAAAATCTTCGAAAACCTTGCACAACTTCGCTATTTGGTTCTATAATAGCCCTTCTGATATAGTCAGCATCCACATTAATTTCTTTAACTTTTTTATCTTCTGTTACAATTTTTACCTTACCCTTGCTAAGTTCAACAAATGATGGACCAATTGACCTTGAACCATCTGTTGTATGGCAACTTAAACATCCGAATTCTATCAGAAGCTTAGAATCTGCACTTGATGTAAGTTTTTTCCTATATTCGCTTTTTTTATCAATTGGATATACGGCAGAAACATAAAAGCACGAACTAAGGAATAACAACAGCAGTACTGTCTTTCTTTGGGAGTCCATCAGCCATCCAAGCATAGAAATCCTCATCTTTCAAAACCTTTAATTTAGTGTACATTTTCGAGTGGTTCAGACCGCAATATTCTGCACAAGCAATGTCGTAGGAACCAACTTCTTTAGGTGTTAATACCAAGAAATGCTTTTGCCCCGCAACAGCGTCCTCCTTCAATCTGAATGAAGGAATATATAGACTATGGTTTACGTCTCTTGAAGTAAGAACAAGTTTGGTGGTTTTACTAAGAGGAATATACAAGGTGTCGCTTACCTTACCGTTCTCGTATTCAAAATTCCAACCCCACATAAATGCAAATGCCTTTATTTCGTAAGCACCTTTAGTGTTTGCCCTCAGATTTTGATAACCATCGTACCCGTACCAGAACATAACAATTACAATTATTGTAGGAATTACAATCCATATAATTTCCATTATAATATTGCCATGAATCTGTACTGCAACAGGATGTCTTTTTCTGCTGTATCTAAAAACGAAATAAATCATAGCAATGGTAATTCCCACTAAAAGTATAACAGAAATACCTACTATGATTAGCATCACATTATCTACTGAGTTAGCGTAATTTGTAGCGTTATTATACATAATTTATTTCCTACCTGTAAAATACGTCGAAAGCTGTTAAAACAAGAATAATTATTAATACTAGAATCACTAACAAAAGAAATACTTTAAACAGCACGTCATCGAATTTGATATGCATAAAGTAATTAATTACAAAACCGGACTTGATTGCGGCAATAATCAAAGCAACCAAAAGAGTAAATCTACCCAAATCAATACCAGCAATAGCCACAGTTACTACTGTAAAAGAAACCAATATAAGCCATATCATCACATTAATACCATACGAAGGATCGTGAGCGTGAGCTACCATTCCATCTTCTTTATGTGTTTCTGCCATGTGTTACCTCAGTGTAATAAATAAAATAACGGAAATAAAAATATCCATATCAAATCTACCAAATGCCAATATAATCCAGCATTCTCGAGCGGTACAAATTTATCTGGAGTTACTTTGCCATTCAAAATCTTAAACAACATAAAAGTAAGTAGGCAAATTCCAATTATTACATGCAAACCATGTAATCCAGTCATTGAATAATATAGTCCAAAGAAAATCTTTACGCCTTCTGGTTGGTTCATTAATTCTTCACCTCTTGGAAACATACCGTGATGAAATTTTTCGGACCATTCCATATACTTAATTACTAAGAAAGCAAAGGCAAAAACAATCGTTGAAATTAACCAGAAAATAGAGCCTTTTATATTTCTTCGCTGAAGTGCTACAATCGATAGCACAACTGTTAGACTACTTGATAGCAACACAATTGTGTTAAGACCACCCATGGCAATTTTCAATTCTTTTGCACCAAGCTGAAACATAGTAAAATACTCAGCCCGATAAGCCATATACAATACAAATAGTCCCCCAAATAACAGTAATTCGGTAAACAAGAATAGCCACATACCTAATTTAGAGGCATAATCATCTCTGTGGACGTGCTCTCCAGCATGTTCTACGGTGTGGCTGTCGCTAGTAGTTGCAATATTATTGCTCATCTTTCATCACCTCATCATAATGTTCGTATTCATAAGGACCGTATTTTACAATTGGAATTTTTGTAAAATTTGTTAATGGAGGTGGCGAGGGAATTGTCCACTCTAATGTCATGCTTCTCCAAGGATTGGCAGGAGCTACTGCTCCTTTTTTAAGTGCATAATATAAATTTCCAAACATGAGCAATATTCCAGCAACAAGTATCCAAGAACCCACTGTTGCCAATTGATGCAAGTTATGAAATTCTGGTAAATAGTCGTAATATCTTCGGGGCATACCCAAATACCCAAGTATAAAAAATGTAAAATATAACATGTTAAACCCAACAACCATCATTGCAAGTGCAGTGTTTGCTATTTTAGAATTATACATTCTACCAAACATTTTGGGGAACCAATAATGCAAGGCACCAAATAATACAAATACAGTTCCCCCAAACATAACATAATGGAAATGGGCAACCACAAAATAAGTATCGTGCAAATGTATATCTGTTGCCAAGGCACCAAGAACAAGTCCAGTCAAACCTCCAATTGAGAAAAGGA
>CAYUZZ010000237.1:0-4518 GCA_964449505.1 uncultured Hyphomicrobiales bacterium
AATCACTGGCAGCCTTTCATCGGAATCAGTGGCAGGGTTTGCGCCGGATTATCCAATTGGTAGAAGAACAAAAATCACATTTCATAGGACAATGTGTTTCGGTATAAATTCTGATTGTTTTTGTGGTGTTCTGTGCCTTCATTAATTTTAAATGATTCTCAGAATAATTATCCTTCACTTTACCCCAATAAAGGGGATAATCTATATCGTTAAAATTAATGCAGAGTGAAAAAAATCGAATATCATCTTGTGAATAGGCATTCACATTACCGGTAAAACTTATTTCTTTATTTCTAATTTTAATATACAATCCTTTTATCTGTTCCAAACTCGATAATTTTATTTCAGGCCCATTATTCATGATAATATCCAGTAATGTATATTCACCAAATCCTATGGCAACAGCATTTATTGTCGAATTTTCAAGTATAAAACTGTGATTAAATGCAGCACCCTGACCTCCTGCAATAAAAAAAGCTTTAGGTGCCAACTCCCTAATCTTATTACACAGGTTTAATGAATCTATAGGTGGATGCAAAATATTAAATCCAATTATATTATAATTATTCCTTTTTACCATTAAACACAGTTTGTCCAGTTTATCAACCCTTGAATCGTAAATATCCACCTCAATTCCGAACAGCTTTAAAAAAGATTGGATTCGAATAATTCCCAGTTGGGGTGCAATAAATAAACCACCTCTCATTTCATCAACAAAATGAGAACCAATCAGCAAAACTTTTGCTGAATTTGTTAATTTTATTGAGTTATTAAACTGGTAAAAATTGTTACTGACTATTGGGAGTAATAATAGCTTTGCAATTTGAGAGAATAACGGATTACCGTTCCTAAAAAGTTTACTTAGGTTCACTTTTATTTTTTCATCAATAAATTTTGAATTTGAAATCAATTGACAACTTTTATCAGTCTTAATTAATTGTATGTATAAATACCTTTCAGATGCATTCAATTTTTCAAATCCGTATTCTAATGCTTTATGATCGAGAAATCGAAATAGATTTTCAGGATAGTCCCATTCTGATTTTGGAACTAATCTGCTGTAATCCAAAGTTCCTTTTATTTGTATATCTTCTTCTGTTCTATAAATCATATTATTTAAGAATTTTAGCGCGTCTTTACATTTTCTGTTAAATAAAACATATGCTTTTAGTTTTTGGTTTCTCACAGTATGTCTTATCAAGGTTAATCTGAAGCTAATCCAAACTTTCGAATAAAATGAATCCAATTTTAATTTATACTATACGTTACTAATATTGGGTTGTCACTAACTTTAACATTATCTAGCTCGGGCCAGCAAAGACGATCAAATTTAAACTCATTAATTTCATATGAATTTAAAAACCCTATAAGTCCATGACTAAAAGACCATTTAGGAAAAAAGGGGATGTCATTCAAATCATTTTCTATTTTACCTGAAATAACGTTCTTAGATGCTAAATGGAACCTTAAATAATATCGCTTTAAATTAAAAAAATAATCCATAATTAACCATTCACCTACAATCCAGTAGTTATTTTTTACTGCGTATTTAAAGTCTTGACTGAAAATATTAATATCATTAAAATTAGTATTTACTGGTACATTATATAATCCAAAATCTAATTGAATATATTCATTTATTTTGTTATTTTTCACTTGAAAAATTGAGTTATCATACAACTTCGAAATCATAATGTCTGTCTGATTTCTTGTAAAAAAAGAAACTTCTCCCCAATTATATTTTCCAGTCGCTGAAAGTTGGTCAATTGTTTTTATGACTTCTCCTTCTTTACTTGTTAAAATAAAATAAGGATCTCCAGAATTGTTCATTGGTTCACATTTGAAAATAAAACTTTTATCCATAATTCCAAATTGAGAAGCGTAAAACGATAATGAAGTGGCTTGAATAAATTTATATTGTTGGTCATAATGAATGATTTTTTTACCGGTATAATCAAGTAAAAATATTTCATCATTTATCACGTCAAAATCTATTAAATGGATATATTCCTCAGAGCCATGTCCAACATCTTGAATTTTAGTTAAGAATTTACCCCATCTATCAAAAATAAAAATGGATGAAGTAGACCTATCTAATACATAGATTTTTTGCTCGCTTATTAAAACCTTACCCACTTCTGCTATTAAGCAATCTGCCGTAGTTTCCAATGGTATTAGATTAATTTCACTAATAAACGTTGACAATTGTATTATTTCACCTTTTAACTTTGGACTTATAATTATTGAATTATTCTTGATCGGTTTAGAGCAGTTTATCAAAAACGTAACTATCATTAATAATAAAAAACATTTTTTCCTCATTTCTATATATTTGTAGATTTTAATCAACCCAAGATAATGTGAAACATCATTTATCAATAAAGAGTTGATGTAACACATTATCAAGGATATTCTATAATGTCATATTGTATTCTATTCAATTAGTGTTTTAGACAATCAGTATGTCCTGAACAAGTCGCTAAAACACCTCCCTTATAACAAAGTGTTTGATGTTTGCCCGTAGCATTTCCATATTGATCATAACAATTTATGTCCATGGACTGCCAATCAGAACTAGTTTGGGCCAAAGCAGATATTAATTTTAAATTACTATCTTTTGTATTTATTTTTTTTGAATTACTATAATTTAATAGTAGTACTACAAAAAAAACACCTAAAACCAATATTTTATAAATCTTTTTCATCATTGTTATTTAGTTTTAATTTAATTAATTTTCAATTTTGTATTTCATAATTTCATATACTTATCCCCCGAAAGGGGACTACCACATCTGCAATTTAAAACCCGTAGTAATAACTTGAAGCGGTAAGCTCCATTGTGTTTGGGTATGTTTATCATAATGATATTTATAGATCCAGTAAAATATATTATAAAATGCTAAATCAGGCATTTTACGATTTTCTTCGTCCCAATCCCAGTTAAAAAGTTTGGTATATTTATTTAGAAATGATATAACATGGTTTGGTTTGCGATGTAACGAATCTGTAAAATACAATTTGATTAAATGATCATTTAGCTTTTTACGAATTGGATAAACCGGTTTATTGTTTAAGCGGTATGGTAAAATATATTCACAAAAATCCTCGAATAAGAGGTTTTTACACCAATCCAACTCTTTTACCTGAAATGCTGTTTCAATGGCTTCGATAATAAAATCGGCGTTTAAATTCAAGAGATCCGATTGATATTCGGCGTTTACAGTTGAATTGCCAATGGCTTTATCAATAAGCATTTTTTTAGCACTGTACTTATAACCGCTTAAGGCTTTGTCGTTTTTCCAAAATGCAGGATTTTGCAACATTCGATTTATTAACGAATCTTCTAAAAGAAATAAATCCCAAAGATTATCGGATGGTATTACTTTTGCTCCATAATGCCATTGCATATTTTCGATTAAAAAATTGGCGGCTTTTAGTTTTAATGAATCTTCCGGTTTTTGTGAATAATATTCCAGAACATTTTTAAGCTCGATCCTGTTTCCATTTGCAATTTTTAAAGTTTGTTTTACTTTCTCGGAATGCTTGGAACATGAAATGAATGTAATTATCAACAAAATATTAAAAATGAAATTTTTCATTTGTTCAAAGTTGGTTTGTACTATTTATAGTTTTATCTGAAATACATCATATTGAACTTTACTAAATCCGCAAATGGAAGAAAATAAGGAATAATAATTTATTTTAAATATCTAAAATGCTTGTAAACTATATCCTTTGAATATAGGAAGCAAATTCTGAATATACGACTTAAACAATTCTGGTTTATCCTTTAATGGAATAAATGGATATTGTATTTCTTTATTATTTGCAACAAAATAATAAGGATTGTTATATGCTTCAATTCCAATATTCAAATGTTTACAGAAAACCGTTTTGTATGGTATTTCATATTCCTCAATAAAAAAATTCATCTGGCTACTATCTTGAAAATCAACAAGTAGTACAATTTTGTCAAGACCAATAAGTTCTTTCACGGTTTTAAGATTTTTGAGTTCCCTTTCGACACATTTGGAACAATTACGAAAGGATACTCTCAAACACAGTTTAGCCCCATTTCCCATATCAATTGTGTTACTTACTTCAAAAAATGGTTTGTTCCAAGTTTCTCTTTGCTGTTCCATACTTTTCTCAAAATATTTCACAATTTCTTCTGAATTTTCCAATTTACTTTTACAAAAATTAAATGCTTCTGCAATTTTTTTTTGTTTTTGGTAATTATTATTGAATTTAATTCCCATTAATATGTTCAATATGACTAGTATACTTATGAGAATGTTTGAAGTTTTCATATTTCTAAAGTGTTATTTTAAAAAGGTTTGTACTTTATTATCACGTGATTATCGTTTATATTAACCGATTTGCCATTGAGATTAATATAGTTTGGAGAATTTCCGGGTTTTTTTAAATTCTCGTTTATTTGTAAAAAATCTTTCGCCGATACTATACTACAAAATGAGTCGTCATACATAAAGTCAAAAGTATAATGCATCAGTTTTT
>CAYUZZ010000238.1:0-4515 GCA_964449505.1 uncultured Hyphomicrobiales bacterium
CTTAAACTTGAGCCAATGCTACCGGCATTTGATACTAATGTGTATTCAGATAGAAGGACAATCTATAAAATTTTAAAAAACTTCATCGACAATGCACTTAAATTTACCGAAAAAGGTATTGTAGAATACGGTTATACTAATCTTCCTAATAATATATCATTCTTTGTTAAAGATACAGGTATTGGTATTGACCCCAAGAATCACATTGCGATTTTCGATAGATTCCATCAACTGGAAAATTATTTAACAAGAAATTACGGTGGTACTGGGCTTGGATTATCATTAACAAAGGCGCTTAGTGATTTGTTGAATGGAAAAATACACCTGAATTCCGAAATTGGTAAAGGTTCATTATTTAGAGTTAGCATACCCTTGCAGGCGGAACATAATGAAGAATTCTATAAAGTGAATAACTACCTTAAAACTCTTTATGACTTAAAAAGGACAGTAGTTCTGATTGTAGAAGATGACGATATAAGTAGGAAGGTTTTACACAAATTTATTGAGCATATAAATGGTATTGCTATATCAACTTCTAATACTAAAGAAGCACTGAAGTTACTATTTGATACTGAAGGCGTCAAAATACTAATTAGTGATATTGTGATGGATGGTATGAATGGAATTGAGCTCTCTAAAATTGTAAAAGAAAACTACCCAGACATTAAAATTATCCTCCAGACAGCATATATCAAGGATTATGAAAGGAATAATCCTGATTTGAAAATATGCGACGAATTGATTTACAAGCCAATATTCAGGAAAGAATTCTACGAACTAATTTCCAAACTTGTATAGGATTTCTTTAATTTACTTATTATTAGAAAAGTAATTATGGAAACTACAGCCAACATTATAAATGCAATTCTATACGACGAAAATGAGTAATGCACTCCGTTTAATAAGGCACCCAAAAGAGCTGCAGATAAAATTTGGCCACTGGTAGTAGAAATAGTTACAATGCCTTGTCCCGATGCTCTCACTTCCTTGCCACACTCTCTGTTGATAAGATAACGAAGAGGTGCACCCAACAAAAATGCAAGACCAAATCCAATCAGAAGCCCACTAAAATAAAAACCTGCCATATAAAAACCAAAAAATGTAAACGCTGAAAATCCCGCAAATAAGGCTAAAATACCAATTGTTAAAGTAAATCTTGGTCCTTTTTTATCAATCAATTTTCCAGATACAGGGGCACCAACCAACATTGCCAAAACCATTGGCAATAGCATAAAACTTGCGGTTGATTCTGTCAAACCAAAGTTATCCTTTGCAAACAATGGCATAAACATGGCAGAACTTTCGGCAACACCTGCACCGAACCCAACAAGATAAGTAATTACGAGTTGTTTAGAGCTAAACAAAGCTGGATTGATTATTGGATTGCTTACTTTTCTTTCAATCGCAATAAATAAGAAAATTAGAATGGTAGTAATAAGCAAGGGGAGAATTATTTTCAAATCAACTATACTTGAAATAAATTTCTCGGTCTTTAAACTGTTAACACTGACAGATGCCAATATCAAGATAATAGACAAAACGACCAGACCTGCAAAATCAAATTTACCAGCTGACATATTTTTAGTTTTGGGGATTAATTTAAATGCAAAATAAATAATAATGATAGCAAATGGAATATTAATGGCAAAAATCAAATGCCATGATACTAACAGTAGAATACCACCAATCAGAGGACCTAAAATAAATGCCAAGCCAAATACTGCACCGATTAAACCCAATGCCGAGCCCTGCTTTTCCACAGGAAAAGTATCACCGATAACGGCTGAAGCAACAGGAAAAATACCGCCGGCACCGAAGCCCTGCACTGCCCTACCAATCAACAAAACTAAAAAACTATTTGACAAAACTATTACTAAAGAACCCAATGCAAACAAAAGTATATTGATAATATAAATATCTCGGCGTCCATAGGTATCAGATAATTTGGAAAATAATGGCACCGCTACCAAATGTGCTATCAAATAAATATTAAAAATCCATGATGAATTTCTTACATCAATCATAAAGTCATTCTTGATAGCCGGTAATGCAGGTCCTATAATGGCAATATCAAGTGCTCCCATCAAAACCCCAGCAAAAAGAATTAGAAGTAAATTGCGCTGTTCCTTGTTTAAGCTGATTCCTTTCATTAAAATGGAATATCCTTATCCTTAGGAATTATAAGATTGTCATCAAACGGCTTTGAATCGAGGTCATCAATTTTCTCAATCCTCCAAGCATCCAAATAAATTATATAATTTGCATTACCATCTCTTTCTAATCTTCTTCCTTTGATATTAAAATTAACCCTGATTATATCCTGTAAATTAAAATTATCAAGGAAGTGGCAACGGTCCTGAGTTAATTGGAATTTAATTAAATCTGTAATTTGGTTGCCATTGATGTTGGAAACCAGTTCTAAAACGAAATCTCTTTTTTTGAAATTATCATTTAATTGTTGAGCATCAAACTTCTCAACTAATTTACCAGCCATATCATAAATCATTTTTATTTCCCATAAAGTTATCTATTAAAATTTGATTTCCATTTATCCAAACTTGCTCAACATGATTAATTCCGAAATGATAAAACAAATCAATGTACGACGGAGTATTCAATACAATAAAATCGGCATCCTTACCATTTTCAATACTACCCTTTGTATCCTGAATATCTAATGCTTTTGCCCCATTGATTGTAGCAGCAACTATTGCCTCCTCAGCCGTCATTTTCATATTAATTACAGCCAGTGATAAAATCATTTGCATATTTTCAGTAAAGCATGAACCTGGATTGGTATCGGTGGCAAGAGCAACAGTCAATCCGTTATCAATTAGTTTACGTGCATTTGCATAAGGCATTCGTATAAAATACGCTGTTCCAGGTAGAAGACAAGCAACGGTGTTTGATTTTTTTAATTCATTTATAGAGTTTTCATTTACAAAAAGCAAGTGATCGGCAGACTGGGCATTTAATTTTCCTGCTAATAAGGCTGCACTTTGATCACTTAATTCATCGGCATGAACTTTTAATTTAAAGCCAATATCCTTTGCAGTGGATAATATTTTCTCTCCTTGTTGATAAGTATAATATCCATCGTCAATAAAAATATCGCAGAATTCAGCCAAGTTTAACCCCTTCACCTTAGGTATCATTTCCTGGCAAAGCAAATCAACGTATTCGTCTCTTTTATCAGAGAACTCTATTGGAAAGTCGTGTGCACCCAGAAAAGTGGCACTAATATGCAAAGGTAGCAATTTTTTCATTTTAGATATTGCTTCCAATTGTTTAATTTCGCCATCTGTGGTCAAGGAATACCCGCTTTTAATCTCGATACTAGTTGTACCGTATGACATAGCTGAAAGTGCAAGTCTAATACCATTTTGTGCTAATTCATCTACCGAAGCATCTCGTGTGGCTTTTACAGTAGTAAGAATACCTCCCCCAGACTCTGCAATTTCTTGATAAGTTGCACCCCTAAGACGTGAACCAAATTCCTCCGAACGATCTCCCGCAAATACAATATGTGTATGTGAATCTACAAAACCTGGCAAAACAGTACAGCCTTTTTTATCATAAATAATTTCAGGTGTAATCTTATTGTTACTTAAAAGAATCCTCGCCTGGTAAGTGGAGCCATACCACAAAATTTTATCAGAAAAATATATAGCACCATTTTTGATTTCATTAATACAGTTCATCTCATTGCCAGATAAATACCCAGCACCCAGAGTATCGACTGTAATTAATGAACTAATATTTAAAAATAATTTTAACATTTGAAATCTCAAAAATATATTTACAACAATAAATATGCTTTAATAAAATCATCCAAATCGCCGTCCATAACAGCATTAATGTCAGTTCTTTTAAGCTCTGTTCTATGGTCATTAACCATTGTATATGGCTGGAACACATAAGACCTAATTTGGCTCCCCCATTCAATTCTTTTTTTAGTGCCCTCAATTGCAGCTTTGGCAGCTTCTTCTTCCTCTATTCTCTTCTGATACAACCTTGATTTTAGCATTCTCATGGCACCTTCCCTGTTTTGAAGTTGTGAACGTTGTTGTTGGCACGAGACCACAATTCCAGATGGTACATGTCTAAGCCTGACAGCTGTTTCCACCTTATTTACATTTTGGCCCCCCTTGCCACCCGAACGGAAGGTATCCATTTCTACATCAGATGGATTTACTTCGATTTCTATATCTTCGCCAATTTCAGGAAAAACAAAAACCGATGCAAACGAAGTGTGTCTTCTTGCGTTAGAATCAAAAGGAGAAATCCTAACTAACCTATGTACACCATTTTCAGCCTTGAGCAATCCAAAAGCATTCTTTCCTTCAAACCCCAAAGTAGCCGATTTAATTCCAGCACCGTCGCCATCTAATCTATCTAATAAATTTACTTTGAAATTCTTTCTTTCGCCCCATCTAATATACATTCTCATAAGCATTTCTGCCCAATCTTGAGCTTCTGTTCCACCAGCACCAGAATTTATATTCATCAGTGCAT
>CAYUZZ010000239.1:0-4507 GCA_964449505.1 uncultured Hyphomicrobiales bacterium
AAGTTGCCGCAGACCCACAAACATGGGGTGCATTAGGTTATCTTGAATTAGCAGGACTTCCAATAAATCCATTTGTTGTACCTGGTGGTGATTCCATAACTGTTAGAGCTAGTAATTACCCTCCTACATATAGAAATGTTGATAATTTGAAAGCAATGAATCCTGCTGTTAGTCAAGATGAAATTGACAAATGGATAGAAACATTTCCTTCATATTTGAGCAATCAAACATACAGTGAAGAAAATGCAAGATTCCTACAACAAGATACAATTAACTTTGGTCCAGATTACACAAATTCTTATACATTTAAAGTGTTTGTTGTTGATAGTATGCCTCGTTTCTTAGAACCTGGCGAAAATGAAGTTGTTAACAGAATTGATGACCCAAGTACAGTTTATGTTGAATATTTTGGTTCTGACTACAAATGCGGATTTGACAGAAATGGCAAATTAATTGCAAACTTAACCAACAAACTTAGATTCCAAATAGATGTTAATACTGATGATGAATGGGAAGATAAATCTCCAGCTGCTCAGGGTTGGGACTATCGTTACGGTCGTACTGCTTACGGATTTATGAATATTGCTATTCGCCAAAATCCTGCTGATACTTCTGTAGTTGATACTATTTATTATGATGGTGACCCTCTAGGTTTCCCTGCTGGAGCACTTTTAATTCAGTCAAGACCTAATTGGATGTCTAATCAATATTTAACTAGATTTGATTCGGATGATGAACAAGATGCATTCGGTACTGATTTTACAACTAACGGTCAATTAAATATTAGAATACCAAAAGATGAAGCAATATCTTTGTTATCATCTGCAAATGCCTATAATGGTAGTTACAATACTGATACCACTTTCACCATAATCGTAAATGATGGTCATGGTGGAATAAACAGTCGCAGGTTTGACTTATTTATTAATATTCAACCTGAAATTGCTACCGAATCTTTACCATTTGCAATTGAGGATAGAGATTATAATCCAAGTTTGCTTGATCTTACAAGAAACATTATAGTTGATGATCCTAATTTTGGTCAAAAACATACATTTAAATTAATATACTCTGATACACCTGAAAATTCAATCCCTGTTGATGCATGTTTTACTGAGGCAGGTACTATTGATTTAACTGGAATTAAAACTACACCAAATTGGTTGAAAATTAATCCAAATACAGGTTTATTGTATGGAACTCCCGGTATTAAGGATGCTCCTAAGAATGACACAATTACAGTTGTTGTAACTGACGAAAATGGTTTAACAACAATGAAGAGAATTCCTTTAGAAGTACGTGGTGTATCTCACAACCCATTCATTACCGGTTTACCTGTAGTTGAATGTATTGATCCAAATAAACCATATTCTACTATTATAACAATTATAGATACTGATTTGGATAGAACAAGTCCTTTGGAAACACTTACACTTTCATTATTAGATGTTAATGATCAACCATTACAGGGTATGACAATTACACCTTCTACATTTACTGGTACTGGAAATAGTGATAGATTCGATGCAACTATTACCAAAACTGGCAATATAGTTCCAGATGCAGATGGTTGGGTTACAATCAAAATCTTAGTACAAGATGCATTCGGTAATTCTAATTTCTTAGTTTACAGATTGACAACATCAGAGCCTACTGATTTTACAGCCACTGTTCGAGTAGAAAACGTAAAGGGTAGTTATCAGGACTTGGTGTTTGGTACATCAGGTGTTGATGGAACTTCAACCGGCGATGGTAATGATGGTGACTATGTTGGTAAAGTAGATGAATTCTTATGTGAATACGAATTACCTCCTGTTCCATTCTCAGATGCATTTGATGCACGTTGGACTATCACAAACAGAAACGGTGTGTTAAGAAATATCTTCCCAACTGGTAGGAATATTGAAAATACTACATTCATTTACAAAGGTAGATTCCAAGCTGGTGGCGTTTTAGGTGGAGCTTCTCCATTATATCCAGTAATCATTACTTGGAAAACTTCCGAAATACCTGCAATTGGCGATGCTACACGTAATCCCGCTGGTTCATCGTGGTGGATTAAAGATAGATTCTCAGATGGTAATATCTTCTCTATCAATATGAATGATGTATCAAAAAGATTATTGAATTCACAGGTATCATTTAAAGTGGAAGGTGAAAACGCAATCCTAACTATTCTTGATGACGGTATTGACCAATTTGTAATAATGCATGACTGGACTAGTTCAGTAAATGATTTAGGTATGCCTGGTACATCTACTAAAATAATTGCTGTATCACCTAATCCTGTTTCTACTAACTCAAAGATTGAATTCGAAGTATTGAAATCATCTAAAGTTACTTTACAAGTGGTTGATATGTTAGGAAACGTAATTTCTACATTAATAGACGAAGAAATGAATAACGGTACATATAACATTGATTGGAACACAATGGATGCAAAGGGCTCAAATCTTGCAAGTGGTCAGTATATGCTCAGATTAGTTGCAGGTAGCGCTACAAGTACATATCCGGTTGTAGTAGTTAAATAACGAATGATATAATTGCGGACTCTCTTTCGAGAGAGTCTGCCTTAAATCGAAAATGAATTATAAAAATAAAAGGAGTATATCATGAAGAAATTTCTATTTACTGCAGTCGGAATTGCCCTTGTATGCATGTTCGCATACACACCGCAAGCTGCGATTGCACAGGTGTTTGGCGAGTACAAAGCAATCACCTTGGTGGAACAAAAACCTTACGAGGAAATTAATGTAACACCGATAAATTCTGCTTCATTTGCATTACCACCTAATTATATTGGTAATGATAGAAATGATGGTTATGTACGTGTTAATTTAGGTTTTGACTTTGAATTCAATGGCGAAATCTTTACTCAGGCATGGATTAGTGTTAATGGATTTATTACATTATCACCTCCACCAAATTTGCCTGCTCCTAATCCGCAAGCTTTATTTCTTGATGCGAATAATTATCCTGTAAATGTGATTGCACCATATTGGGGTGACCACTATTTGAGGAACGAAGAAGATTTCTTTAGAGAGGGTTATGTTCCTTCTGAGATTTCTTATAATACTATTACCGAAACTGATACTTTAGGTGTTTCTTATAATGTGTTTATCGTTCAGTGGAAAAATTTAAACATTAACTATTTGTTAGAGGGTTCTCCTGTAAAATCTTCTGTTGGTAATTTCCAATTAAGATTGTACGAATCAAAAGATGCATTCTCTAAACAAGGTGATGTTGAATTTTGCTATGGAACAATTGGTCCAAAGGACAGACCTGACATGACAGACACAAGGGTTATTACAAGAGGTGCAGTGGTTGGTGTTAAGGGTGAAGGTAAAATTATCGGCGAAGGTGCTGATTATTTAAACGCTTTATTTTATGATCAAGATATTAATCTTGCTGCAACTAAAGAAGACAAAACTACAAATTGGCAGCCTTCGGGTGGTTCCGATAATAGAATTTTACTAACTGCTACAGTTAGATTTAATGTTGCAGAATGGTGGGGCGATGGAGATGTTGACTTTTCGAAAGCTGTTGGTAACAAACACTTTAATATGACTCAAAGTCGTTTTGTAACTGCTAATGATGTTAGATTAATTTTGAAATCTGTTGCAGAAGGTATTGCATTAGACCCAGTTCGTCGCCGTGCTGCTTATCATGCCGATGTAAATCATAATGGTCGTTACTATTTTAATGGTGCTACTGAAAAAGTTAGAATACCAAAAAGAAGTAAAGTATTTACAGATGATTTACCAAATGAAATTAGTTCTGTTAAACAGATACTTTTCGAAGCAAACGAATATGATGCTGCTTGGATATTAAAATACATGTCTGGTAGAGTAACCGAATTACCATGGGTTATCGATACTTTCGTTAATTATGGTAAGTTAGTAACTGACCAAATAGCTTCAGGTTTGAAGATTGGTAAAATCAACAATTTAGGAAGTAACATTTATGAAATACCTGTTTATTTAAACGAGTATTTAAATGGTACTTTGGGTGTTAAATTCGAAATAAACGGCGAAGTAATTGACGTTATTAAACTAAATAATGAATCATCTGAATTGATGACTATCTCGAATAATAATAGATTAGTTATTGCTGGTCATGGTGAATTTGATGCTTCAAATCCTATCGTGATTGTTAAAGCTAAACTTGATGGTAATGTACTTTCTTTAAATAATTTAAGATTTAATGATAAAGATATTGCTGATATTGATTTTAACTTAAGTTCAGTGGAAACACAAAATGAAAGTGATATCGTAATTAGTAATACACCAAATCCATTTAAAGATAAAACTATTATCAACCTAAATTTAGCCGAAAATGGTATTTATTCATTAAATGTTTACGATTTGAATGGTAACATTATTAATACTATATTTTCTAATATCGAACTAAAATCCGGAGTTCAAACTTTTGAATGGAATGCCACTTCTAATAGTGGACTAAAAGTTAACAACGGTGTTTATATGTTAAGATTAGAAGGTAATGGTTA
>CAYUZZ010000240.1:0-4499 GCA_964449505.1 uncultured Hyphomicrobiales bacterium
TATCAGATTCGATAGGAGGTACCAACCATTTATATATTCCGACTTTGGCATTCTGGTTAGCTTTAATATAATCCCATTTTGTTCCTCCATCATAACTTATCTGTAAATCAAAAGTATCTACAGATTGTGTAAGCCATCTGATATTATAATCGCGGTTGATATAAACTGTTTCATTTGCTTTTGGTCTTTGAAATAGTACTTGGCCAGCCATGATTTTGAACAAATCAGAATCGACGATTGTATCCTTAGTTAAAATATCTACCATTCTTAAAACAGCATTCTTAGTGTTGATTGAAGGTACTGTCCAGTTTACCATATTTTTGGTGGCATCAGTTTTTTGGACTAATGTTGACCATTTCTGGCCTCCATTCGAAGAAAACAGCAAGGATATTTGACTAAGTCCACCCGAAGCCCATAGAATTTGTGACTGGGAACTACCGATATACACCTGATCTATTGCTGCCGGCTTCAAGAAATATGCAAATCCACTAACAATGGAGAAAGTTGAATCTGTTCGGTCAATTTCAAGACCTGTGTCATTATCGGATATCCTGAGCAAATAAAGTAGTGAAAATACAGAAGGTGCTTTCCAAGCATATTTCCCCAATTTAATATCAACAGTATTGGAATTGATTCGTACCCAATTCAAGCCGTTATTGGAAGAATACTCCAGATTAATCAATGCTGTTCCAGTATATGTCCATTTGATGTCAAAAGGGGTTCCTGGTCTATATTCTTCGCCACCATTAGGACTTGCTAATTTAAGAGTATATTGATAAATTGGGTTAATAACATCTTTAGTAATATCATTATCAGATAATTTGCTTTCTGTTGTGTTTATTGAAGTAGATGGATGCCACTTGAACCGAATAGCTTTTGCACTTATTAAATCAAAACGGAATGTACCAAGTAATGTCTTTTGGTTCTCGAGCAGTGCCCCTGGCAATCCAAGCGTTTTATCAAAGTCAATTTCGATAGTTCGAACATTTCTTAGTGCATTTTGAGCATTAGAAGCAGGACTGGAGCGAAGTGGCAAATAACCATTTTTTGATAGATTAAATGGCACATTTGTACTACTATTGAATGACCTGTATTTTACTACAGTTGTGTCATATTCGAAAGCGATGGTAGATGTTCCCAAATAAAAGGGTGAACCAATTGATTCAATGGAAACATTGACGTTCAAAAATCCACTTTTAATTTCAGTATCGAAATATAATTTTACCTGAGGATTAGATAGAAGAAGCATACTGCCATCTGATGAAATTTCTTTTAAATTAGTACTACTTTCCTTAGTAGAATCAATTTTGTTCTGAATGGAAGTAGCCAACTCTAATTCCGATACAGAGGAACGTCTTCCTTTATTCTTTTGCACCAAAATTCTGTCATCAGCGTTAATAAAACCGTCACCGCTTAGGTCTGCCTCATAATTTTTACTCGCTTCTGCTTTCTTGATAGCAGCAACATCTTTCTCATCAATTTTCCCATCTCTAACAATATCACCAGAAATCATCAATGGTAATTCGCTCCCAGTGGATTTATACAATCCAGAACTAAAAGTAAGAGCAGTAGTATAGAATGTAGAATCTAAACCGCTAATCAGAGCGTTACCATAAGCAGAATAATAATTTTTTGACCATGGATGGGTAGTGGCATTTGGCAATACATTGTTGCTGATGCCATTCCAACTTGTAAAATCCCACCCTGATTCTATATACCAAGTATCTGGATTATCACCCTCGAAAATATATGGTGATGCGAATCTAGAAAGAACAGGTAAATGATTTCTGTGTTCAACCAATACCCAGTAATTGTGTTTATTTAAATTATTAAATACAAAGTCAACATTAGCAAATTTATTATTTCTACCATTAATATTTGATGGACTTAATTCAGAAAATCCAAAAAATGATTCAGCAGAATCAACCAAAGTTCCAATTTTACCGTCATTATCTTCGAATATTTTAATCCTCAATCCTCCATTATCATAGGAATTACCGATTTGCCTTAATGGATTATTTGTTCCATTAAAGTATCCTTCGGGGATTATTCTAACTGTAAAATTGCTACCAGGAGTAATTGTAAAAAGAGAACTTTCAGAAGATATATTTACCGAGCTATTGAACACTCTGTATTTTAAGTTAAGTCTTAGTCTTGCATTTGTTAAAGCAGCGGGCAAGGCACCCTGGTCATTTGTCTGACCATTGTTATCCTTATCCGGATTTGCTTTTGATATATTCAAATTAGCAGCATAAATAACGTTAGAAGAAGTACCCTTGAAAATGAATTTGGGATTATCTGGAATTGCAAGTGAATTAATAGAATTTCCACTCCAGAACAGACTGCCTACATATTTGTAAGGTTGGGTTTGATTGCCACCACCCCCAAGAAGAGAATACTCGGCACAAGGAGGGCTAAGAGGAGCTCCCAGTGGAATATCCAATGAAGAATAATCAAAGCCAACCCATCTAATTCTAAGACTATCGCTTTTATTATTAACGCGTTGCCGATAAATTGGTTCGCTAACTTTGATATAAGGAATACAAGGTATAAATTTGGGAATTTCATTAAAATATTGCAAATAAAAATCTGGGTAGTCATCTGACTTTATTATTCGGTCCTTACCTATATAATGACCAGTGCCACCATTAAAGGAAAGTGCACTTATCAGATTTTCTTTAAGTGACAAATCTAATTTTGAGCTCCTAATAGAAAGAGCACCCTGTATAAACAAAGTGGCATCGTCCAATGTGCTATCTGCAATAAATGAAGCAGGAAGATTTTTCCAATATCTTAATTCTCTTATTTCGCCAGTAAAAATTCCACTTTTACTTTTGGGAGTAACGGGATAGGAGCATATATAAGTAGGAACAGAGTTGTTGTAGGGAATTTTGAAATTACTACCCAATTGAGAATTGAGGTCTTTTCCATTCTGAGGATTACCATCTATATAGAATCTGATGAATGTAGAATTTTCTAAGTATTCAGTATCAAAATATACACCTATGTGTGTCCAAGGAGTATCCAAGGCAATCGAATTGGGTTCAATTATGGGGTAATTTATATCACTTGTAGCTCTACGGATCTGATTTTTGTCATCAAGAATATTGAATTCGAGTTGTCCAGTGGATAGTAACCTAAGTGAGAAATATTCCAAACTATTTGCTGTATCAATTTTGGAAATCAAGGGGATAGATGATTCAGTTTCAGTTGGGAAAATATATGGTTTAATCCATAATTCGATAAAATTTCTACTATTGATTAAGTTAAGTGAATTTTCATTATTTGTTTTGATAATTGTATTACTTCCTTTATAAACAGAGAAATAAGGTGCGATTAAAATAGTATCACTTATAAAGTAAAAGTCTTTTTGGAGATTTGTCAGATTGCCACTAATTTTTAGAAGGACTTTTTTTGCAAATGGTTCTATAGATCTTAGGTTTGCCGTAAAATCATTATTCTGATAAGGTTCCCAATTTGAAATGTTAATCTCTGCATCTGGTGCAGTAGTGCCCGATTGAATTCTTCCCAAACTATCTTTTATGCCATACCACGAGACGCCACCATCAAGTGAATATTCTAATTCTACATCCCTGGAATTTGTTTTTGTTACATCACCAATTTCGTAACTCAGCCATCTGATTTCATAAATGCTTTTTTGTGTATTTACTAACGCCGACTTCTCTGCTGGAGAAGTGAATTTAATGTGAGGATTATCTGGTTTGAAAGGAAAGCTTATTTTACTTTCTATTTTGGATTTGTAATAAGTAAATATTTGGCTTCCAGCTTGATAATTAATGTCATTAGCATAATCATTCAAGTCGCCGGATAAAATATTATAAATTAACAGCCCCCTTCTAATATCTCCAAATTGAGTTGTTTGGGCTGGATTAGGCAAACCTGATGCATAACGTCTAATTTCTTCCTGAGTCAGAGCAACTTTCCATAATCTAAAACCTTTAATACCTGCAGGCAAGAAGTCATTAGCATCAATCTTGTCATTAGGGTTAACGCCCACCCATATAGGATGATTAGTGACCAACATTCTTGCATCTAATGCGGAATCATTAACAAACTCATCAACCAGCTCCCCATTCAGATATAATTTCACTATATTATTGTTAACAGTAGCAGCAATGTGATTCCAATTCTTATCAAATTCATAATCGTATAGTCTGTCGGAAGAAACAGCATTTACTGGATAATAAGATACTAAATCAGCTAGATAGCCATTTTTGCCTCTGTTATCTATTTCTCTTACCCTAAAGGCAGGATATTTGCCATCTTTTAAATATAGTTGCCAACTTCCTTCTTTCGACCCATTCACAGGTGCAGCTTCTTCGCCTGCACTCGATACCGCTATTGCAGGTTCGCTATTACCTGATTTGATGTTGCTTAGGTTAATCCACGCCTCAACAGTTAATTGGGTTGAATTTGATATATTTTGGTCGGTTTTAAGAAACTCATTGCTTCCATTTAATTGCAGGAAGAAAATTCTA
>CAYUZZ010000241.1:0-4495 GCA_964449505.1 uncultured Hyphomicrobiales bacterium
TGGAGGACAGTATTAATGTATTCTTTTCTATTGAAGATAAACATGAGTTTTCTGGTAAGGGTGTAGTAATTACCCTGTCAGTTTCCACAAGAATATTAGGATTAATTGTGATTAGAACCGATTATCCCGAGATATTCGAAAACCCAATCATTAACAAGCTAAGTTCACTATTTGCAGCTTTACTTGCTACCTATATAGAGAATCTAAATATACTAAGAAGTTTAGAAAATACTCAATCATTACTTGAGCAAAAGATTGCTCAAAGAACGTTAGATCTGACACAAAGTCAAAGAGAATTGAAAATAATTCTTGACTCTGTTTTGGCAGGTATTTTAGTTTACGAGGAGCATTCCAAAAAAATATTAAGGGTAAATCCAATCGCCCAAAGTTTGATTGCCTTAGAAGAAGACGAGATAATCGGTAGAAATTTCAGGGATTTCTTAGAAGAAGTTACTTTTAATGAAGCTGAAAAGAATATCGCCCAATCCAAGTTTTCATTTGAGTCTAAATTACTTAGTAGCAAGAAAGTATTTATTCCTGTTATAAGAACTACTACCAGACTATTCCTGAGCAACAAAAATGTTATTATTGAAAGTTTTGTTGATGTAACTGAAATTAAAAAATTCGAAGAAGCATTGAAGGAATCCAACATAACCCTTGAAGCTAAAGTAAAATCCCGTACTGATGACCTGCAACTATTAATTCATAAGCTTAAAATAGAAGTAGCCGAGAGAGAAAGAGCCGAAAGAGAATTAAAAAGACTTTATGATAAAGAGAAGGAACTAAACGAACTTAAATCAAAATTCGTGAATTTGGTTTCCCACGAATTCCGCACTCCGCTTACTATTATTAAGTCATCTACTCAAATGTTTCAAAAATTCGGATTAAAATTAAATTCCGATGAAAAAGAATTTTATTACGCTCGAATTATAAAAACAGTGGACTATTTGAACGATTTGATAGAAAATTCATTATTTATCGGGAAAAATGAAGATAATAATATAAATCTTAATTTGAGCAAAATAGATATCGAATCATTTATCGGCAATATAGTCTATGATTTTCTTAATAGTTTAGATTATCACAGAGTTATTGAGATTATTTCACCTAAGGGCTTAAATATAAATTCTGACGAACGAGTTCTTTATTTGGTTATTAATAATTTGTTAACCAATGCTCATAAATACTCCCATAATGACACCAAAATAATGATTGAATGTTGCCAAATTGAGCAATTTACTTCAATAAAAGTTATTGATAATGGAATTGGTATTCCCAAAGAAGAGCAAATGAAAATTTTCGATCATTTTTACAGGGCAAAAAATGTTGCCAATGTTGTTGGCACAGGGCTTGGTTTGGCTGTTGTGAAAGAATCAATCGAAAAACTTAATGGCACGGTACATTTAGAATCTGAAGTTGGCACAGGAAGTACTTTTGAGATAAGATTACCCATAAACTAATCTTTTTAAAATGAATGAAACCAAAAATTTTAGTAGTTGATGATGAGACTGAAATAAGAGAAAATATTGCTAAGATATTTGAATTATCAAATTATACAGTATTTCAAGCTCAAGATGGTTTGGAAGCGCTTCAAATTGCAAAAAAATATAATCCTGATATAATTCTTAGTGATATAATGATGCCAATTATGGATGGCTTAGAAATGTTGGGCAAATTACAAAACGACCCTTCCCTATCCACTATTCCTGTACTTTTTCTTTCTGCAAGGGTTAGTGATAAAAATACAAAAGAGGGCTTAAAATTAGGTGCTGAAATTTTGCTTTCTAAACCATTTGATATCGATGACTTGATTAATAATGTAGAAATAAGAATAAATAAAAAGAAACAACGTGAAAAGCATTTCAAAGATAAAATAGAAATATTGCAGTCCAATTTAAGCAGAACAATTCCGCATGAAATCAGAACTCCATTGAATGCCGTTTTGGGCTATTCCGATTTTCTTATAAAAAATTTAAAGAAAATCAATGAAGTTGATTTATTGGATATGTTGCATGAGATAAATACTGGGGGAAGAAGGTTACAGCGAATTTTAGATAATTTCCTGCTTTATGCCAATTTACAATATATAAATAATTCCGACTTTGAAAAACAGAAAATTAATCAATCAATTCTATACGAAGCCAATGTTAATATTGAGGATATTGTTAAATTGAGTGCTTTCGAAATGGATAGATTAGATGACATTGAAATTAGGCTACAATCTTGTGACCTAAGGATTTCTGAAATGTATGGCTCCAAAATCATTTACGAAATAATCGAAAATGCTCTTAAATTCTCCCAAAAAGGTAATAAAATTTTAGTTTACTCTGAAATAATCAATACTGATTATTCTATTCATATAAAAGATAAGGGAATAGGATTATCACAGGAACAGATTGATATGATTGATGCTTATATACAATTTGACAGAAAAATTAACGAACAACAGGGAACTGGTTTAGGCATAGCAATTGTCAAGAAAATCATAGAGATTTTTGGTGGAAATTTCCAAATTGTCAGTGAAAAAAATAAATTCACTGAGGTAACTTTAACCCTTAGAATGGCTTAATACCAAAAATTGAACACGCAATCTAACACAAGAGTTAATCTTCCTGAGAATTATTTTTTTTTGAAAAGTATCCAAATGTGTCACCAATTGACCTTAGAAACATTGGAAATTTCAAATCCATCAATATATTATTTTTTACCGTTGAGTAGTTAGCCATAGCAAGCACACCAAAGAATGAGATGTAACCAGTTGGAAGAAGATATTTAATTCCCGTAATTCCTGATATTATGTATATTATAATTGAAAATGCAAAGGCGATGGAGACATTTTTCAGCAATAGTTTATGTTTTCCCGATGCTGTGATGACAAAATTTAAAATAGTAAATGGCAAAAATATGGTAGCAATCAATAAAATATTAAAATACTGTATTGAATATAGATACCCGGTTTTCATAAATAATCCGACAAGCACTGTTGATAAACCCGCAACAAGCATAATAGAAATTAATATATAAGTCAGCAAAATAAAAGAAATTCCTTTTGTGACTATACTAATTACTTCACTTAATCGCTGTTTCTCAAAATGTTTTACTAAAGCAGGATAAATCAATCCATTAGCACCATTTATTCCTTCTTCAAACAACCTGAATAGTGATTTTGCAGCCTGATATACCCCAATTGTATGCAAATCAAAAAATAATTTTAATATCAAAATATCGAGTTGCTTGGGCAATGAAGCCATGGCGTTTGTAATTGTAAATGGTACCGTGAATGTCAGGACTTTTTTGAATGGTAAGCTACCCGAAAGTCCTAATTTAACTTTTCTAAAAGTAACTATAAATCCATAAATTGAACTTGAACCTGCTCCAATTAGATATATGTCGATAGATTCCTGTAATGAAATTATATTTAAATTGAATTTGTAATACAATATCATAATAGAAATTGTACCAAAGAAGATAAAATCCATCCAAAATATCTGAAATAAATTATGTTCTTTTAACAAGAATTTCCCAAAAAATGTTCTGGGAATCATCATTAAGGATAAAATAGGCAAATATGCGGTTATTTCTAACATTCGTGATTCGTTAAACAATACAGATACTGGTTCACCAAGTAAGTATATTACAATTGAAGTCACCAATGCAATTCCAATGTGCAGAACGAGAGCAAATGTATTTGCTTTTCTAAGGGCAGATTCGTTAAATCCATATTGAATTATAATCTGTAAAGCAAAAGAATCACAGATTATAAATATCCAAGTATTAATAGCTAAGAGCAAGGCAAAAAGTGCAAGGTCATCTGGTTTTAACATTGATATTTGCAACAAATACACAAAACCATAGATTATAAACAAAAGCTTATCGGCGCCTGTCCAAAAGATTTTATTCAGATGGTGTTGTATCTTCAATTCGAGCCACCAAGATTTTTAGGTAATTTATTCCCAACACTTTGAATTGCTTTAGGAAAGTCAATTCTAATCAATAAAATAAAACCAACTACAAATAATAAGGCAAGGCTAAGAATTGCGAATTTATAAGAAGCTGTGAATTGTAATGAGATTCCAAATAATAATGGACCAATCCAACTTGTTCCCCTTTCACTTATTTCATATAATCCAAAATACTCTGCCTCCTTACCTTTGGGAATCAATAAAGAAAAAAGCGAGCGGCTTAGTGCCTGAGTTCCACCAAGTACCAATCCAATGACGGCACCAAGAATATAAAACCCTAATTCCCAGACGTTTCTTGATGATGTTAGCTGAGGCACTTATTAACATCACTTATTGATGATGTCAAGGTTTCAAAGACTCAAAGCCAAGGAACTTCTCAAATATTGATGAGTTGAAAACCAACCCCAAAGTGAAGGAACTTCTTAACATCACTTCTTGATGATGTTTAGGTTAAGAATTCAAAACCCATGATGTTTAGGGCAAGAGTTAAAAACCCATGAATTTGATATTACCAACTAACCAACCAAAAAACG
>CAYUZZ010000242.1:0-1366 GCA_964449505.1 uncultured Hyphomicrobiales bacterium
CAATAACATTAGATGCCGACCAAGAAGGCAACAATATTGTGCTCAAAATCATTGATGACGGCAAGGGTATGGACCCCGAGAAATTGAAGTTAAAAGCTGTTGAAAAGGGTTTAATAACTGCTGAACAAAGTGCCCAGTTGAGCCCACGGGAAGCTTTCCAATTAATTTTTGCTCCTGGTTTCTCAACAGCAGTAAAAGTATCAGCAGTATCCGGAAGGGGTGTTGGTATGGATGTTGTCAGAACTAATATACATAAGTTAAAGGGCATTATAGATATAGATTCAGAAATTGGAGTTGGCACTACATTTGTAATTAAATTACCACTTACTCTTGCAATTATTCAGGGCTTGCTTGTGAAAGTGCAAGAAGAAACCTATGCTATTCCTCTGAGTTCTGTTATCGAAGTAGTGTCACTCGACCAGGATCAGGTCTATACAATCAATACCCAAGAAGTGATTAGAGTAAGACAAGAAGTTCTCCCAATTATTCGACTTGATAGAATATTATATACTAGTCATCCAAACGAATCCTTGGATAAACGCTACGTTGTAAATGTAGGCTTGGGAATGCAAAGAGTAGGATTTGTAGTTGACGAGCTTTTAGGTCAACAAGAAATAGTAATCAAATCATTAGGTGAATATTTGGGCTCAATTCAGGGTATTGCTGGCTCCACAATTATGGGCGATGGCCGAGTAATCATGATTATTGATGTAGCGCAGTTGTTAGAAAATATCTACAAGGGTTAAATTGATTTTGAAAAAATTATGAATAAGATTAGAGTGTTAGTAGTTGATGATTCCTTTTTTATGCGAAAAGCAATCAGCAAAATAATAACTACCGAAGAAATTGAAGTTATTGATACTGCGGCAAACGGCAAGGAAGCAATCGAAAAAGCGTTAGCTCTAAATCCGGATGTTATTACAATGGATATAGAGATGCCAATAATGAATGGATTAGACGCTGTTAGCGGGATTATGGAAAAGAAAGCCATTCCAATTTTGATGATTAGCACACTCACTTCCGAAGGTGCTAATGCCACAGTAGAAGCCCTATCACGGGGAGCAATTGATTTTATAACCAAGAAAGCTGCTTTTACTGAAATGAATAACCTTGCCGATGAGATAATCTCCAAAATAAAGGTCATTGCAAGCAATAAACAGATATCTGGTCAAATACAAAGGCAGCTAAATCTAAGTAAAGAAAGATTACTTTCTCGCAAAATTCTGCGAGACGATATACACAAAGAAAGTGTCGCCGAAAAATATGCCTCTATACGTGATAGGAACTCTAAAAGACCAGATTCCACTTCAATTCATGTCATCGGAATTGGTATTTCTACAGGTGGACCAGCAGCATTAAATGAAAT
>CAYUZZ010000242.1:1376-4442 GCA_964449505.1 uncultured Hyphomicrobiales bacterium
CCCAAATTACCTAAAAATATTCCAGTCCCGATAATTGTTGCCCAGCACATGCCTCCTTTTTTTACAAAATCCTTGGCAGACAGACTAAACGCAAATTCAACATTGTCAGTAGTCGAAGCAAAAGATGGTGATAAATTATTGCCCGGATATGTTTACATATCACCTGGTGGCAAACAAACAGTCGTGTCCAAAACATTTACAATCAATGTAGTTGATGAACCAAAAGATGAGCTCTTCAAGCCTTGCGTAAATGTATTATTAAATTCGTTAATAGATGCATTTGGAAAACACACCGTAGGTATAATTATGACAGGAATGGGAAATGATGGATCGAAAGCGTTCAAAAGATTGCATGAAGTGGGTGGTTATATAATTTCACAGGATGTAGAATCCTGCGTTGTTGCTGGGATGCCCAAAGCAGTAATAGAGCAGAATATTGCTAATGAAATATTATCTTTGGCAGATTTACCCGATGCAATTGCTTCATTATTCAATTTAAAAGCCAATAAATATTAAAATGGAGCACAAGGACACATATAATTTTGATGACGACTTCTCCGAAAACTCATCTCCAGATGGTAATTCGGAAGAAGAACCCTTTTTTTCAGAAGATGAATTGAAGGAAATGATGGATGCCACACAGTCAAATAATCCAAAAGATATTTATGAAAAATTCACCAAACTTTCCGACAATGTTGAAAAAAATGTTATCAAACCAGAAGATTATGAAGGGAAGATAAATAAATTTGAGCTCGAATCAATCCTTAGCTACAAAGAAGAGCAAAGAAAAAAGGACTTCTACAGTCCGATGCAGTCCACAGATGCAATTTTAAATCAGGCTGATATTTTTCGCGATTATTTAGAAATACCAAGAATCTCAGGCAAAGAGAATGTCTCTTCAGACAAAAAATTGATTTCTGAAGAAAATATTAAATCTACAAATAAAAAAATTGAAATTTCCGACGAATTAGGCGATGATGATGGTCACCATACTACAATCGAAATAAACAGAGACGAAAATAATGAAATAGAAGCAATAATAATTCATTGTAAATGTGGAGAGAAAACAGTTCTGAAATTTGATTACGAAGAAGGTATTGAAGAACAAACCGGTTTAATTAACTCCTTAACCAAAATAAGCTCGTTTTCAGTAGAAGAAATTGAATTAAAACAAAGAAATAAAAAAGATTAATACTCAATTTGTGTATTCAATGCTATTTCTTCTAAGATTGAGCTAACTTTGATACATTTGGACATATCGCCGTTATATACACAAGCTTTCCCTTTCTCGTGTACTTCTAAAGTTTGCTCTTCGGCTTTTTCTAAACTTGCACCGGTAGCTTTCATGATTTGAGAAATAACTTCATCGAAAGTATGCCATTCATCATTAAATAAAATGACTTTTGATGCAAAAGTAACATCATCAATAGTCGAAATTTCATCAAATGTTTCTGTTTCTGTAGTATTCATATTCAAAAAACTAATTATTTAAGATACAAAAATAAGAAATTTTAAATAAAACCGAAAAATGTTGTGTAAAATGAGTTTCTTTTGTATTTTGCATAGTTCTAAAAGACAAATTAAATCTTTTTTTTTGATATTGTTTTGTTCATTAAAATAATAAAAAATTGTGGATTAAAGTATGTATGAATTAATAAAATTAGTCCCTTTATTTCCTTTACTTGGATTTTTGATATTAGGTCTATTAGGGAAGAAGGTAAAATCTGAGGGATTGATAGGATGGTTTGCGAGTTTAATGATAGGTTTATCATTCTTAGTTAGTTTGATAATCTTCTTCGATTTATCAGGAAATCAATCTGGTGCACCCTTTATTGTAACAGTTTATCAGTGGATTGGAATCGCTGATTTTACTGTAAACATATCTTATCAAGTAGATCAACTTTCAATAACTTTTGCATTGTTCATTACTGGTATTGGATTTCTGATACATGTATATTCCATCGGATATATGCACGGAGACAGAAGTTTTTACAGATTTTTTTCTTATTTGAATTTGTTTATATTTATGATGTTAAACTTGGTGTTAGCGGACAACTATTTGCTGACCTTTGTTGGTTGGGAGGGAGTTGGTTTAGCGTCTTATTTACTAATTGGTTTTTGGTATGATAGGAAATTCGCAGGTGTAAACATTACCTGGACGGGCGATGCAGGGATGAAAGCATTTATTTTTAATAGAGTTGGTGATTTTGGATTTCTTATTTCGATGTTTTTAGTTTATGTAACATTCCATTCCCTAAATTACACAGACGTTTCTTCATCTGCTGTGGCAAATTACTCAATGTACATGAATTCTGGAATCATAACTGCTATCACTATAATGATGTTCTTAGGATGTACAGGCAAATCAGCACAATTACCATTAGCAGTTTGGCTTCCTGATGCTATGGCAGGTCCCACATCTGTATCAGCACTTATCCATGCTGCTACAATGGTTACAGCTGGCATATTCTTAGTTGCCAGAAATTCTGTGCTATTTTCGCTATCTGAAACTGGTATGCTTGTAGTTGCGATAGTGGGAGCAGTTACTGCAATTACGGCTGCCTCTGTAGGCTTAGTTCAGAATGATATTAAAAAAGTGTTGGCATATTCAACTGTTTCTCAATTGGGTTTTATGTTTGTTGCATTAGGTGTTGGTGCATTTTATATAGGTATTTTCCATGTAATTACACACGCATTTTTCAAAGGATTACTATTCCTTGCAGCAGGCTCTGTTATTCATGGGATGCACCATGAACAAAATATTAAAAGAATGGGTGGTTTAAAGAAATATATGCCTACAACCACCTGGACATTTTTGGTTGGTACACTTGCCATAGCAGGTATTCCATTATTTGCAGGTTTTATGTCTAAAGACGAAATTCTTTGGTATGCTTATTCATCACCGCATGGCAGTTGGATTTTGTGGTTAGTGTTGGTGATTGCAGCATTATTTACAGCATTTTATATGTTTCGACTTTATTATTTAACTTTCGAGGGTAAAGAGAGATTTGATATTAATCATGTTCAGCCCCACGAAAGCCCTAAAACAATGACAATTGTGCTTAT
>CAYUZZ010000243.1:0-4397 GCA_964449505.1 uncultured Hyphomicrobiales bacterium
GACTTGTTTCATTTATTCCTTGGAACAGCAGCAAAAAAGCTGAAAAATTTCCTCCCAAGCCTCCGACTGTTGGAAAAAATATTGATGATATTATACCAAAAGAATCCACACAACCATACGATGTAAGAGATATAATAAAGGCAATATGTGATGGTTCTGATTTCTTTGAGGTTCAGGCACATTGGGCTGCTAATATCGTTATAGGATTTGCAAGATTTGACGGCGAGACTGTGGGTATAATAGGCAATCAGCCTATGGTATTGGCTGGTGTTTTGGATGTTGATTCTTCAGACAAGGCAGCTCGGTTTATCAGATTTTGCGACTCATTTAATATACCTCTTCTTACATTAGTCGATTTGCCTGGTTATTTGCCTGGTATCGACCAAGAACACGCTGGCGTAATAAGACATGGCGCAAAGGTATTATATGCTTACAGCGAGGCTTCTGTGCCAAAAACAACCGTTATTTTAAGAAAGGCTTATGGTGGTGGTTACATTGCTATGTGCTCAAAACATTTAGGAGCCGATTTTGTGTTTGCTCTTCCATTTGCTGAAATTGCTGTTATGGGTCCCGAAGGGGCAGCAAATATTATTTTCAAAAAAGAAATTAGTGAGGCAGAGAACCCTGATTTGATGAGGAAGCAGAAAGTTGATGAATATATTCAAAAATTCGCTAATCCATTTAAAGCGGCTGCCGCAGGATATATTGATGCTGTTATCGGACCCGATGAAGTAAGAGATTATGTTTTACATTCATTATTCATATCAAGTAATAAGAAAGAAGTAAGACCAATTAAAAAACATGGTATTCCACCATTCTAAGGAGAAGATGATTATGAATAATGATATTGACAAATTAAATATTGATGATACATATTACGAAACTTTTTTAACCAATAAATTTCGTAATCGAAAGCCTTATACACCAGTAAATTACAAACTTATCAATGCCTTCATACCAGGTACAATAAGGGACATATTTGTTAAAACTGGACAGGAAGTAAGTATGGGCGAAAAACTACTAACACTTGAGGCTATGAAAATGAAAAACATTATTTTATCACCCAAAAGTGGTACAATTAAAACTATTCATATCAGAGTAGGCCAGAGAGTAGCTAAAAATGAACTTTTGTTAGAGATGGAATAATATCCTTCAATAAATTGCAAAATGTTAAATATTAAAAAGAAGAATTATATTAAGTTAAGTTCTTCTTTTTAGTTATCTTACCAATACACTTTTAATTACTTGTGTCCTTGAAATAGCCCGATTGTGAATGACATTCAGCCTTGTTAATAGCTTGTTCTAAATCATCTACAATTGGTATAATGTTAGAAAAACCAGACATATCAAAGACCTCTTTAATAAATAAAGGCATTGAATATATAATTAATTCACCAGATTGTTTCTTCAATTCTTTTGCAATTATAAGTATAGAACGCAAACCAGCACTACTTATATAATTAAGTTTACTAAAGTCAATCATAATAAAGTTAATATCATTTTGCTTGTTTGCGACTAATTCCTTAATAAAAATATCCGATGAGGCTGTGTCTAATCTCTCTGTAATTTTTACAATTAGAATTTCATTTTTCTTTATAAATTCGAGATTCATTTAATATCTGCCAAAATATTATTCAATATATTCCTTTCCTGATATTTATAGAAAGAGCAAACTTGAAATTATTATAAAAAATTATACTTTTATGATTTATAAAATTACTTTAGAAAATCGGACCACAGAACTTAACAAATTGATAACGGAGTTAGAACAATTATCTAAAATTGTAAATTTGTCAGCTAAGTGTCTGTTGAATATTAATTTAGCCATCGAAGAGCTAGTGCTAAATATAATTAATTATGGCTATCAAGATGATGCAAACCATATTATTTCAATAGAATTCTATATTCAAGATAACTTATTAGAAATTATCATAATAGACGACGGCATTCCATTTAATCCACTCTTAGCCAAGGTTCCAAATACTAATTTAACAATTGAAGAACGTGAGATTGGAGGACTTGGGATATATTTTGTAAAACAGACTATGCAAGATTTATCTTATTTTAGAAAAAATGGTCTAAATATTTTTTCAATGAAAATAAATTTGTGAAGTCCCAATTATTACTAACTTGTTTAATTACTTACTTATTAACTTCAATTATACTTAGTAATTTTAAGCTTGAAGGATTACTGTAATCATATTGATAAAATCCTCTTTCGCCTATTAATAGTGCAGAGTTGTTCAATAAAATTACATCATAAGCACTCACATCACTTTCCCATGTTAATAATTTTAAATCCTTTGGTTGATTGGCATCGAATACTTTTAGTCCTGCGATACCATCACAAATAAAGATGATTTTATTGTCAACAGCCAAACCGTAGGGTCCTTGCATTGGATAGCTGGTGATTGCTTTTGGATTAGTTATGTTAGTAATATCCACTATATCAAGTTGGTTTTGGCTGCCGCCACATCTGGTACCAGCTCTAAGGGTAATATATGCAATATTATCTTCGGCAACTACGGGGTCGCAATTCCTTGCATGGGTAAATGTAGAAAGAAAAACAGGGTTAATTGGATTAGTAATGTCGTAGATAAACATACCAGTCATTGAACCAATAAACAAATTATCTTTATATGGAAATATGGTTTCAATATCCCAGCCAATATTCACTTTAGACCAAGGTCTTGGGTTTTCTGCCTGCGAAATATCGAACACTTGAAGATTGGACCGGTCAACAGAATACATATAGTTGCCGACAATAGTAAATCTTGCCATAGAACCTCCCTTACCTGTGGGGTTTGTAGCACCGCTTGTATTTTTTGAGCCAACTTCTCGACTATCATCAAACAAAGGACCAACAACGTCACCAGAACCAGTTTCGTAAGTTATGGTAGTATCTTTAATTTCGTAACCCACCACAATACCTTTCTCAGGGTCAACATATTGGTCTTGTGGATCAAGTAAATTTGGAAAAATAGATTCAATTCTCTTTACTTGTACAGGCGAAGCAGGGTTGGCAATATTGAATGCCACCAAATCGGTGTAGCTATCTGTGTATAAAATACCCTTTCGGATAGCAAGATCATAGTTACCTGGTATTTCAATATAGGATAAAAACACAGGATTAGATGGCTTGGAATTGTCGATGATATGAATTCCCTTCCCTTTCTCATTAATAAACAGGTATGTTCCATAAACATATATTTTTCCGGGTTCTTTCAATAGTTGAGGTGATTTAAAAGAAATTCCATTTCTGATTTCAGCATAAGTCTTGTAAATAGGCACATAAATTTGATAGGTGTGTTCCACAGTCTTTTTACTATCGCAAGCAACCAATACTAAAAAAATAGCAATGATGCCAAAAATGAGAATGTTTTTCATAACTAACTCCAAAATAATAGAAATTACCAACCAAATTTACATAAAATTCAGCAAAAAGAATTTATATATTTTTACTAAGTATGAACTATTTTATTCTCATTTGCGGAACGATACATCATTTCAATAATTTGCATTGTTTGGACAGCTTCTGCGGGTGTAGAAATAACAGGGTTCAAACCAGATATTGAATTAACAAAATGCTTTATTTCGTTTTCGAAGGATTTTTTATGAATTGCAATATTAGATAAAGTGTCTATATTAGTAATCGGCTCGTATATATCACCGTCACCTTTGTATAGCTGCAAGGGATTTATCTTTGCACTTCCATTTCGACCATGTACATCAAATGAGAATGTGTTGACTGATGTAAACAAAGACCAGCTTAACTCCAAAGTTGCAATCATTCCAGAATCAAATTTTATTGTGCCTATGCAAACATCTTCAACTGACTTTGTAAGGTGGCAAAAGGTATTTGCAGTCACAGATTGAACTTTAGGAAAACCAGTAATCCAGAGTAATGAGTCAATTAATGAAACGCCAAGATCTATAAGAACGCCACCTCCCGATTTTTCTAATTGTTGTCGCCACTGCTCCCCTCTTTTTTGTTGAAGCCACGCCCCTTTTACATAGAAAATATCGCCAATTTCGCCAGTTTGAACAAAATTTTTAAGAACCATTGCGTCGTATCTGAAACGTTGATTGGTAGCAACCATTACTTTCACATCATTTTTATCGGCAGCTTCTTTAATCAAAATAGCTTCATCTACATTTTTAGCAATTGGCTTTTCGATTAGACAATGTTTGCCACTTTTAATGGCAGCAATTGCAAATTCTAAATGTGAATCTGTACTTGTGCATATATCAACTGCATCAATATCTTTGGAAGCAAACATCTCCTCTGCAGATTTAAAAACTTGTTTTATATCGTATTTTTCGGCAATTGCTTTAGCTTTAGAAGTGTTTTTATCAAACACTCCCCATATTGCAGAACTCTACATATTGTCCAAAGT
>CAYUZZ010000244.1:0-4385 GCA_964449505.1 uncultured Hyphomicrobiales bacterium
AAAAATAAATCACCGGCAGATCAAATTCTTTATTCATTTTTCTCGAAATCAAAAAGAGTTAGTTTTCTCATTTCATAATAAGAAATCCAGTAATTTCTTAAAGTTTGGATAAATGCTCTGAATGCACTATCTTTTTCATTTTGGGCAATGAATAACTGAGTTAAATCAATTTTGCCAATTACATATCTGTTTTTTGCTACATCAAATCTTCGAGTTGCTATTGTATCAGCTTTTTGGGAAAGTTCAACTTGTTGCTGAAGTAATTTAAATTTGGAAACTTGATAACGTATATCAATTTCGAATTTCTTTCTTTCCTGCTCGTTCAATTTTTCGACATTTTCTTGTGTATTCATTGCTACTTCGATTTCGGCAGAACTCTTTCCCCAAAGGAAAAGAGGTATTTCTATATTTAGATTAATATCTTGTTGCTCGAACAGATTTTTGTAAGCATTATCAAATAATTCAGCACTTTGGTTGTAACCAAAACCAGCGGAAATTGTAGCATTAAATCCATATTTTCTTTTTACTGAATTTAGATTTCTTTCTGCCTCCATTTTTTTTATATTTAATTCTACCAAAGTTGGTCTGCTTTTTAGGGCTTCGGCAACAGCCCTCTCAACAGGAATATCAAACTTTTTGAAGGATAAGGGAGGAATTAATTCAAATTGCGAATTTTTGTCAAAATCAAGAAACATTCTAAGCTCTTCGATAGACTTATTATATTCCAATCGGGCATTTTCCAATTCATTATTTGCATTCAAGAGAGCCAATTCACTCTGCAACAGGTCATTTTCAGCAATTTTACCAACGTTGAATCTTCCTTTAGATAGAATGAATAATGTATCGTTGGTGGCAACATTAAATTCTGCATTTCGAACATTCATTTGCGCTATATATATATCAAAGAATTTCTGTGTTGCATCTTTGGCTATATTTTCCATATCTTCAATAAATTCACTTTCGCTTTTGTTGAATTTCATGTCTTCAATTTCATTATCCCAATAGAGTGAATTAAATTTAAACAAAGGCTGAGTGATAGCAACTTGAAAAGGTGTTGCACCCCATTGAGAGAATTCATTATTTTCCAACTGGTCAAACCGGGTGAGGCCTGAAAATAAAGATATTTGAGTTCCGGTTGCAGCAAAAGTCTGATTGATTAATAAACCTCCTGACGCATTAAGTTGCGAAATTGGCTTGAATTGATATGTTCCATCGTTCTGTCTGATTTGACTAATTCGTCTTGATAAACCAGGAATATTGGCACTTAAATTAACCTGAGGTAGAAGTCCAGCATTGAATGCTTCAAAATGTAGTTTCTTATTCCTTTTATTATTGAGAGCAATTTTTGCAATTGGGCTTTTTTGCTGGGCAATCTCAATACATTCAGTCAGAGTTAATTTCTTAATATTTTGCGAGAATATTAAATTTGTGAGTAGAAAAAAAATAATTGTTATGGATTTCATGCTAACACCAATTACTCATATCTTAATAAATTGATTGGGTCCTCAAGTGATGCTTTCCTGGCGGGTGCAATGCCAAAAATTAAACCTACACTTATTGAAACCAAAAAAGATATTAGAACCGAAGAAACAGAAACTATAGTTTTAATATCTGTGAATTGCTCTATCAAGTAGCTGGCACTTACCCCGAGTATGATTCCAATAATGCCGCCAGTTAGGCTAATTGCGATTGCTTCGCTTAGGAATTGTAGCAAAATATCATTTTTCTTGGCTCCGATAGCTTTGCGAATACCAATTTCTTTAGTACGTTCCAATACAGATGCAAGCATTATATTCATAATACCGATTCCGCCAACAATCAATGATATGGAAGCAATTGCACCCAACACAAGATTGAAAATCCTTTTTGTACTTTGCTCCTGAGCAAGAAGACTTTCAGGGACAATTATTTCGTAATCTTCAACTTTAAAATGCCTTCTCTGCAATATTCTATTTATAATATCGGCAGAGCTTGCAATATGCTTGTTATCGCTGAAGTGGACTGTAACCTTGTCAAGTTGATTGTTGTTTGGTTCTTCGGCTTTTTTGTTTCTATTACTTCTTCTTTCCAAATCTTTCTTGGTGATAAGTGACCTGTTCACAAATCTAATTAACATTGTAGAAATTGGTATATATACATCATTGTTAAAATCGCGCAAATTCAATAACTCAATATTATCTTTCGTGATAAATTTTTCACCCGCAACGCCGAGAACGGTCATCCATTGATCGCCAATTTTTATGGATTTATTGATTGGAGTTTCTGTAGGAAATAATTTTGTTTTTATGTTATTTCCAATAATACAAACTGGCTGGGAAATATCAAAGTGTATTTTGGAAAAATTTGAACCTTCAGATATTACGAAATTATTTATTTTGAAATAGGAACTATCGATCCCTATCAATTTAATGTTTCTTTTTAGGTCTTTGTTCAAGGCTTCTGTTTCTATATTTATTTCTGGAGAAACATATCGAACATTTGGCAAAATACCTTCGATTGCTTCTGCATCTGCAAGAGTCAGTCCAGGCGAGAACCTATTTTTGGATGCAACTTTTTTTTCAGAACCATCATTTTCGTCTTCTTCTGCCTTTTTTAGTTCATCCATTTTCTTCTGGTCAAGAGGTAGAATTATTATATTATTAGTGCCAAGAAGTTTCATCTTTTCTAGTATTTCTTGTTCGGCACCCCTACCAATAGCCATCATTGATATTACAGAAGCAACTCCGAAAATAATTCCAAGAGAAGTAAGAACAGCACGCAGTTTATTCTGCATTATGCTCTCACCAGCAATTCTTAAATTATAAACAAGGGTTAGTATCATTTAATCCTTACTCTTTTGATTTACCTTAGGAATAAATTCGATTGGTACCGATAAATATATATTATCATTTTTCGATAAACCCTTCTTTACGATCACTTCGTTTTCGTTCATTAGACCAATATCGATGAATTGTTTTTCGGCTTTGCCATTATTTTTCTTGTAAACATAATAATGTTTTATCCCATTTTTTTCATCAGTATGAAGAGACTCTATTGGAATAAAAAGTGAATTAGGAATTGTTGATACAAGTATTTCATTTGAAGTGGTCATAGAGGGAAGTAGGGTAGAATCTTTTTCATTAATTGAAACTATTACTTCAAATACTTTCGAATCCGAATTTCGCCTTTGTTCACCAATATTTGCAACTTTTTTTACATAGCCGCTTAATCTTTTATTTGGATTGGCATCTAATCCAATTTTTACATATTGTTTTTCTTTAATTTTTTGTATATCGGTTTCATTAATATAAGTAACAGATTCCATATTGCTCAAATCAGGCAAAGTAGCCACAATTGGATACCAGGCATCAACTTGCGAACCAACTACTTTACGCCTTCCGTCCCATTCTTTTGCATAAATTACCATACCTGGTGCAGGTGCTAATATAGTAAATTCATTCATAGTTCCTGTAAGTAATTCCAAATTTTGCATCTCTTTCATATAATCAGTATTTATTTCATCAAGTTTAGCTATGGCTTGCTTTACTTTTGTTTGGTAATTCTTTTTAGACTGATCGTAACTTCTCTGGGTTTTTTCATAATCTAACTCTGATTGTCGAATAATTGAGGGAGCCTCAAATTTTGATTGCTCCAGAGCTATTTTCTTTTCTTCGAGGGAAAACTTAATATTCTCCATTTCATCTCTTGCATTTGAAAGTGAAAGGCTACTATCCAATTTAACTGATGTTAGCTGTGATTCTATTTTTTGAAGACTAAGCTGCGCATCCTTCAATTTATTCATAACCTCAGATTTATCGAGTTCTCCTACGAAGTCACCGGTTTTTACAATGGTACCCTCGTCAACTAACTTTGTTATTTTAGTTTGCCAAATACCCATCATTCTCATTCTCTCGGGTCCACGAACATCTATGGAGTTCATAGCCCTCAGTTCTCCAGATACAACAACTGAAATTTTAAAATTTCCATAATTTGGTCTAATAATTAAATCATTATTATCTTGTGTTGGCTTAAATAAGAAAAATAAAACAATACTTACAGTAAGAATCGCCGAGATGAAATAAATCAATTTGCTCTTCATAAATCAAACTTTATATTTTTTATTTTAATTAGACGTGAACTAATTGAAAAAAGTTCCAAAAAATAATAAAAAGATTGAAAGGCAAAATGATAGTTGTTCGGTGAAATGGAATCCTATATATATTTTTATATAATAAAGTATTTTTTATCAATTTCCATTTTCGGTGAGAACTTTTTAGGACTTAATTGTCTATGTATGGATGAGATTGACAAAAATAAAATAGTTTTAAAGTTGAAAGTTACTTAGTTTCAAATTCCACTCGTTGAGTGGTGGCAACGTAGTTGACGGGGTGGATGCAGTTAATTAC
>CAYUZZ010000245.1:0-4374 GCA_964449505.1 uncultured Hyphomicrobiales bacterium
ATTTTGTTTAGAATATCTTTTGTTTCCTGATGATTGGGCTGTGATTTTAGGAATCGAAGCAAATAGGGTTTTGCTTCCTTAATTTTTCCTTGTTTATAAAGATTTCTTCCTTTTAGAAAGGCTACCTGAGGTTCTCCCGGCAGTAAGCCGTCCAATTTATTAATAGATTCCATTTCCAATTCGTATTCTTTTAAATTTCGATGCAACATAGCTTTATTTCTCCAACCTTCAATGTATTTGGGGTTGAGTGCAACGGCATTTTCATAATCAATAGCAGCATCTACCATATTGTTTTGATAGAAATAAGTGGCAGCCCTCAGATTATAAATTTCGCTTTTTTTTACATTATCCAAAGATTCGTTATCAACGAGCATATTTAGATAAGTGAGGGCTTTATTATAATCTTTTTTATTGAGATATTCCATAGCAAGCTGAAAAGTAGCTCCGAAATTGCCTTTATCTCTGTTTGCAACCAAAGCATAAATTGCAGAAATTGAATCTTTCTGCCCAAGTGAATTATAGAATGCGCTTACTTCCCTTAAAGCTATAGAATCTTTTGGTCTTAGTGAAAGATACAAATTATAATCTTTTTTAGCACTATCCATCATATTCATTTTGGTGAATGCCCTGGCACGGCTTATAATTCCATCAGGTTTATTTCGGGGATGTGATAATTGGATGAACGTAGTGTAATTAATAATTGATAAGGGATAATTTGCCGAATAGAAATATATAGCTCCAAGATATGAATATACCGATGGAAATTTGGGATACAGGGCAATTGTTTTTTGGAAAGATTCCATGGCAACGGGTATCAATCCTTGTTCAAGTGCAGCTACGCCCTTTTTAAATTGTGCTCTGGCTTTGTTGGGTGATTTGGTAGCTGCATCAGACCACAAAGAATATTCGGTATTCCAATCGTTATTTCTGACTAAAGTTTTTATGGAGTAGAACGAAATAAGTAATAATAAGAATATAACTACAGATTTTAGGCGTTTTTCATCTTTTAGAATTGTGTGCAAAAGGTCAATCAATATCAAGGCAAAACCAAACATAGGTATGTAAAGTCTGTGTTCGTTCATAACGTCGGCAACTGGTATAAATGATGATTCAACTGCCAAAGTACCATATATCCAAAATACTCCAAAAAAGCTAAGTTTATTCTTTCGATAACTTATGGTTGCAATTATAATGCTTGCTGCCACAAACAGCATTCCAATTATTACATCTGTTTCGTTGAATGAGTTGGATATAGTCACATTGTGGTCGATATTCTGCTTAAAAGGAAACAGTAAAAGTAAGAAGTACTTGGGAAATACTTTAAACTGGGTTGTGAAGTAATTTAAACTGTTTACAATTTCGCCATTAAAATTGGGGGTTGGGTAAAATACTCGCTCTGGAATTTGGAATAAGAAGAATAAAGCTACTCCAAATGCTACTATTACTAAGGCAAGGAATATGTAAATTATGTTTACTGTAAATTTTTTATTTAACAATGTAATCTCTAACAAAACAAATACAAATGGCAATGTAAAAGTATTTTCTTTGCTGAATAACCCAAACAATACTGCAACTAATGAAAGTAATAATATCCATGATTTTCTTAAGAATTTTTTATCAGAAAGACGAAATCTGATGTAGAGAAATACTGAAGTAAAGTAAAAAAATGCTCCCAATGAATTGAGCCTTTGGTAAATATACGTGACAGATTGGGTTTGGAGTGGATGGGTGGCAAATATAAGTGCTATCGCAAGTGAATACAACATTTTGTAGCGAGCAAAATTGGTGTTTGCTAATTTGGGAGTTTCAAATATGCTGACTGCTATCAGAAAAATCAAAATTGAATTTACTATATGTATAAGCACATTAATTAGGTAGTAGGAAAATAATTTATCTCCACTAAATGCGTAATTTAAAGAGAAGGAGTAGAATGTAATGAAGCGGAAGGGATTAATTTGAAAAACCTTCATCACATCAGAAGGATTATGTACATCGTTATTTAGAAATATGAAGTCGTCATCGAAGTGGCGGCTGTTATCATAAATATTGGAGTAAATCAATAAAGTGAGAACAGAAATAATGGCAATTGAAAAAATAATAAACTTGTTTCGTTTTTTACTGAAAATTAGCAAATCGTCTATAAAAATATCAAGGTTGCTGGTTTGAGGAACTGCTATTTGTTGTTCTCGAAGCTCTGGTTCGCTTCTCTTTTGCTCTTCTTCACTCATTTAAAAATAAATAATTATTTAATGGAAATTATATTTGTTTAAAAATAAGATAATTTTGAATAATAATATCAGATTATGCATTAAGCAGTTACCAAAGATTATTTTTCCAAGCCAATTACATCAATAAATAAAGTTTTCGTGGAACTAAAATTATTACCTTTAAGAATTAATAAGTTGCGATTCTTCTCAAATTGATAATCTCGGATAGTTGCCTCTAATTCTCCAACTTGATTGGTAACGAAAATCATTTTTGTCTTGTTTTCGGGGATTTTAATATATTCTGTAGCAGAAATTGGATTTAATTGATAAACGAGAGTATCACTCGAAAAAACCATTGAAACAGAAAGAGGGTTTTTATTTCCTGCCAAGTTAATTATCTTTACGTAGTCTTCGTTGTCAAGCGAATTAATATAGTCTGGGGCGACTAATGTATGTATATCGAAACCTTTTCCTGCAGCTCCCAAAATGTAATTTTTATCCTTAAGGAATTCAACGGGTGAATTATAAATAGAACTAATGCCATCATTTGCAATAATCTTAATATAAGAATTGCCGATTTTAACCTTTTTAAATTCATTGTTTGTAACTAAATAATTTACTTTGCCAACAATCTGAATTTCGTCTGTAAGGAAACTAATGTCATTGTTATCTTCAATGGCATTGATAAACAGGCAATTTGTACTGTTCTCAGGGCTAATCACTTTGGGCGCATCTATTCCTGGCACACATTCGCACCCATAAATTATTACGGAGATGACAGATATAATAATAAATCTAGTCATTTATAATCTTATAACTATTCCACCAGTAAGATTAAACTTGCTGGACGAATAAACTGAAGAATTTACATTATAGAATAACATACCATATTCTAATCCGATATTAAATGAAACAGGACTATAAATGCCCAGAATTAATCCAGTTTGTGCTTTCACAATTGGTCCAATAGTTGTAGCCGATGTTACGAGCTGTCCAAATGGAACTATATTCAATGGTAGTTCTAATTCGGTGGCATTATATCTGTATCCAACACCAATGAAAGTAAGTGTTGGTACCTGATTGTAAATCTTATCTTTAGTTATGAAGTTTTGCGAGAAACTTTCCCTGCCAAATTCAATTCCTAACTTGCCATTATTATGAAAATTATACCATATTCCAGCATTAAAATTATCTGTTAATTCATTATTGGTTGTAAGTGATACGTTTGGTTGATTCGCAATATTATTTTTTGCTTGAAGATTAATTTCATAATTACTCTCTCTTGGGAATAATTCTGAAGTATTGGTGAAATTAAATGTATTATTTGGAAAATTTAATCTATATCCGTTTGCATTGCTGTTGTTGTTGGTGATACTTGACACTGAGTTAAAATCATAACTCCCTGAAACAAATTGGCTTGTGCTTATTAGCTTCATTCCAGCATCACTATTCTCCAATATGCTTTTATCGTCTGCATTTAGAGATATGTCGTTCAAACTATTTTTTTGTCTAACACCGTAATTCGAGTTTATTGCATTTGAAATTTTGTAAATTTTTGATGAATTATTTATTCCTTTATTATCTGACAAATTGTAATGATTAGCATCAACAGAGGATTGCAAACCGTTTTCCGTACTTTTGTTTTCGTTCAAAATTCCAGACACACTTGAATTAGTGGAGCTATTAAATTTCTGAGTTCCATTATTTGAGAATTTCTGGGAATCACTGCCCTCACTATCAAAATATCCGCTTTTCATAAGAATTAACGAGGGACTAGTGACAAGCATAAAAACAAACATAAGAAAAGCATATTTCCACTTTCGGTTTAATTTTTGTGCATTAATATAATTGCCATTTAAAGGAATGGAATAGCCTAAATTAGAAAATAAAGAGGCTGTAAGCTCGATTGGTGGAATACTTTTGCTCTTGTCAAATTGAACAATCTTTTGGAAGTTCAACTGGTTGTCAAGCTCGGTTCGAAGTTCTGGTTTGCTCCTCATTTCAGAAAATAAGAACTCCTGACCACTTATGTCGAGCTCTCCTTCCAAATAATCATGAATCAATCTTTCGTTCATAATAAAGCCATTTATTAATTATTAATATTTATTTCTTGTTTAAATTCTTTGAGAAAAGGAGCTAAAATTTTCATTATTTTCAATTTAGATCG
>CAYUZZ010000246.1:0-4360 GCA_964449505.1 uncultured Hyphomicrobiales bacterium
TCCCTTTACCCGGTATTGGTGCTATGATACGAATACCTTTCGCTTTGAGTGCCATTGCCAAATCATCTGCAAGGCTTTCTATTTTTGAAATTTTAATTCCAGGGGCTGGAACAAACTCGTACTGGGTTACCACAGGACCTGGTGTGACGGTCAAGTCTTCGATAAATATTTTAAAAGTTTCCAATTTTTCTTGAAGAATACGTGCATTTGTCTGCAATTCTTCTTCGTTAACATTAGTTTGCGAGGATTCGTTATTTAGTAGGCTAACAGGGGGTACCTTGTAACTTATCTTTTCGTCGTGAATGTGTGTGTGTAGTTGGGGAACTAATGCAGAATTACGATAAATGGGTGTGTTCTTTATACTTATATTTAATTTGGTTGACTGTAGTTCTTCCGAATCTGGTATTTCTTTTTTTTCTAATTTCTTTTCATCAGTTTTTGATAAATAACTTGCAGAAGTTAGTGGTGCTGATTTGGTATGTGACGCTGGCAAGTCAAGAAAATTATTCTCTGAATTATCGGCTGATAGTGCTACTTTAAGATTTAATTTTCCTGAATTACCAATCAAAGTTTCTTGAGGATTTTCTAATAATGATTCTTGGTTGGAAATTGGAGAATCGTCTTTATTCTCTTGCACTTTCATTTTTTGTGGTATCTCATTTTCGTTTATTTCTGTGATTAAGCTGTCAAAATCATTGTCATTTTTATTAATAATCTCGAATGGATTGTTTAAGCTACTAACAGAAATGGGTTCATTATTAACTTTCTTTATGTTTATTTTGGGTGATTTAAGAATTTGAGATACTGTTGAATTCTCAAATTTAACAGGTTCAACAATGGAAGTTGCTTTATCATCAATTTTATGGGTATGGATTGGAAATTGAATATCTTGTGGGGTAGCAACAATAGGAACTGGAGTATCTTCAGATTTGACATTATCCTTGTTATGTGATTTAAATAATTTTAAAATCAATAATTTATATTTATTATCAAACACTAACTTTAATTCGGTTCCAAGATAAATAACTAAAACGATTCCCAAAGCAAACAATATAACTGCACCAATAGAACCAATTATATTGCTCATTAAAAAGGCAATATACTGCCCAACAGAGCCACTCCATTCTTTGGGTATAGTACTTAAAAAATCTATTTTTTGAAGTGAGCCAATAAATCCTGCAAAAAACAATCCCAAAAGGAAGTAAATAATAGTGTACTTTGCTATATTCTTGGTAACTTTTTTGGCAGCAAATAATAACCAAGTCCAATACAAAAGAACTATAGGCAAAGTTATGAAGTAATATCCGATAGTTTTGTTATATATAAAATCAGAAATTTTGGCACCTGTCAAACCAAGCCAATTTTTAGTAACTGAAGCCTTTGCTTCCAAATCACTATCACCGCTAAATAATTTAATAACATCCACAAAACTAATCTGAGCATTTTGCTCATCATGCGGGCTAAATGATACAAGTGACAGAAGCATCATGAAAAAAATTAAAAATAAAAGCAATGAAATAATCTTAATTTGTTTTTCATACTTGCTGGTAATAATACCCTCCGTATTTATTTGGCTTTCATTCATTCTACTATTCAATCCGACTTCAAGTTTAAACTTTAATGATTTTAATACTATTTTCGGTGTAAACTGGGACAACCGGAAATACGTTAAAAGTAAGCGAAAGGTCCACATCTTTTTCGTAACCGAGCTCAATCAACCTTCGGGCGTGGTCCCTTTGGAACAAAAACTCTTTTAAATCCTTGCGATGTAGATTATATAAATTTTTTGCGGCATCTGCTGGGTCACTCAAGTTACCTACATTATATTGCAAAACTAAGTCCTGAATAATTGCTCCAGCACATAAAATATCATCATAAGATAACCTTCCGTTAGTACCCGAACAAAGTATATATATATTGGGGTCTTTACCTTCTTGTATTAGTAAATCTACTTGTTTAAAAACAAAATCTCTTACAGAATTGTGATTTACAAATCCAGCAATTATTCTTAGATAAGCGAGTTTTGCTTTCATAAAAGTCTTAGTGCCATTCGAAGTAGATAATATTACTGATTTACCTTTAACACTCACTTCATCATATTCAAAGGGCGAATTTCCTGCATCAAAACCACTGGGTTTAATGCCATTTCGCTCCCCGCCCAAAAAACGCATTTCTTTGTTTAGGCTGCTGTAAACCTTCACAGCTTTGTCTAGGCTATCACAAGGAATAATTTCTTTGGCACCATTATACAAGGCTGCCGAAATAGTTGTACTTGCCCTCAAAACATCAATCATTATAACAATACTATCTTCAAATAAATTTTCAGTTTCAGGAAAATAGGGACTTAAGAATGCATCAATTATCATTTCTATACTTTTTGTTATTCAATAAATAATTTTTTCGTTTTTTTATTTTTGCTGCATATAAAATTAAACATTTTTTTTGAATTCTTTTCTATAATTTGGCAATTCATATTAGTATTAAGTTCAAATTTATGAAAAATATTGTATTTTTGACAAATTAGTATTAATTCTAAATTTGTTTATGAAAAAAATTATCCTAATTGCTGGACCTTGTCTTGCCGAATCATTTGCCATACTTGATGAAACGGCTACAGAACTTGTTAAATTAATTGAAAACCGAAATATTGATTTTTATTTTAAAAGCTCTTACAAGAAAGCAAATCGTACTAGTATTAATTCGGTGTCTGGATTTGGGGATATTGTTGCACTTGAATGGATGAAACATATATCAGAAAAATTTAACATAAAAACTATAACTGATGTACATACACCCGAAGAAGTGGTCTTAGCTTCACAATATGTAGATGCCATTCAAATTCCGGCTTTCCTGGCACGTCAAACTGAACTTCTTTTGGCGGCAGGTAACACAGGTAAAAAAGTGAATATCAAAAAGGGGCAATTTATGGCACCCGAAGATATGTTGAAAGCTGCAGATAAAATCAAATCAACAGCAAATAACGATATTTTACTTACCGAAAGAGGTACATTTTTTGGTTATCATGACTTGGTTGTTGATTTTCGTTCATTGATTAAAATGAGGGAATCTGGCTTACCAATTATTTATGACGCTACGCATTCTGTTCAACAACCCTCTGTTGGTGAAATTTCTGGAGGTAAGCCCGAATTTATGCTTCCTTTATCATTGGCTGCTGTTTCAATTGGAATTGACGGCATATTCTTTGAAACACACCCCAATCCAAAAGAAGCTTTAAGTGATTCTGCAACACAGTTAAAGTTATCTGACGCGGGTGATTATATTGATAAAATCATTAAATTAAATAATTTTATTTCGGAATTATGAGAATCAGTTTAATTTTAATAACAATCGTGTTCCTTTTTAGTTGCGAAGCCAGGAAGGAAGCGGTCAGAAAAAAAGTTGACTCTTTAAGTCAATCTCAAAAGCCCGATCAATTATCCAAGAACGTCACTGTTATTTTCGCTGACTCTAATTTTACCAAAGCCGTCCTAACTGCCAAACAAGCGAGAGTATTCAAAGCAAAAAATGTAACATATCTTGATAGTTCGGTTAATGTGGAATTTATGTCAAAATATACTAACAAAAGAATGAGCATACTTACTTCTGATAGTGCTCAAATAGATGATCTTACAAAAGATATGATAGCAATGGGTAACGTGATAGTAATTTCTGATTCAACAGGACTGAAGCTTGAAACTTCAGTTTTAGAGTGGAGCAATATTAGACAAAAAATATACTCTAATCAGTTTGTAAGAATAACTACAGCAAATGAACTAATATTGGGATATGGTTTTGAAAGTAATCCCAATTTGTCAAATTATAAAATTATGAAAGTAAGTGGAATACAAAGAATAAGGTAATAAATGAAAACTTTTTTAATTGCAGGTAACTGGAAAATGAACACCAATATTATAGAAGCACGCTTATTGGTGGATAAAGTCATCAGTTTTATGAATGGTAAAAAATTATTGACTGAAGTATTAGTTTGCCCACCATTCGTTAATTTAGAATCGGTCAAAAATTTAATACAAAGCTCTTCTTTGAAAATTGGAGCACAGAATTGTTATTATAAAAAGAATGGTGCATTTACAGGCGAAATATCGATAGATATGCTTCTTCACATTGGTATTGAGTATATCATTATTGGACATTCCGAAAGACGAAAAATATTTTTGGAAACAGATGAATTAATTAATTTAAAGTTGAAAGCTATTCTTGAATCTAAGCTTAAACCAATATTGTGTATAGGGGAAACTTTGGAAGAAAGGCAAAATAATTTGACATTCGATATACTCAAAAACCAGATCAAGAAAGCATACTTAGATATTGACAGCCAATATTATAAAGATATTATAATTGC
>CAYUZZ010000247.1:0-4357 GCA_964449505.1 uncultured Hyphomicrobiales bacterium
TATTAATAAAAAATCTTCTGGTCAATTTGGTGGGCTAAGTAGTCAAGGAGTTGGAGAAGAAGATCCATTATATACTAATGATTTGCCGGAAGGTAGATTCTATAATCGTACTGTACAGGTGTTGGTGAAGACTCCATTGTCAGTATTCGAAAATAAATAAGGTTACTTGATAAATTTAAATAAAAAAAGCAGGTGTTTAGCCTGCTTTTTTTATAAGTCATTCAGTTGAACATACGATATTTAATAACTACTGTATCTCGCCATATTTCTCTGGAAAAGGTGGCAATGGCATTGATTCTGGAATACCCATCAGGGGGAAATCCTTCCTGAGTGGATATATGGGTTCATCGGTTTCGGGGTCAACGTAATCTTCGGGCATGTAAAATCTTCTCAAATCAGGATGATTGTTAAAGATAATGCCATACATGTCGTATGCTTCTCGCTCGTACCAATTAGCACTATCCCAAATAGATGTTACTGACTCTACGTGGGGCTTCTTCTCTGCCAAAGGTACTTTCAATCTTAATCGCCATTTATAGTCGATGGAATATAAAAAATACACAACATCGAACCTGGCAGCCCTATTTTTAAGCCAATCAACTGCGGTAACGTCAATTAACTGATTAAATCTGGTAGCAGTGTTATCCCGTAATTCTTTTGCAACAGCTACAATTAATTCAGCGGGTATGTTAACTAATGACAGCTGGTCCCGGTGAGAATAAAATTCCGGTTCACTTATTAAGTTTGTCAATACTTCTGATACAATTTCTTTATTGATATACATTTTTATTTCGCTAAAATTTAATTTACAAATTTTTAATTTACTTAATTTTTATTTATTTTGAATAAATTATTTACAAAAAAAAACAAATTTTGATAATTATGAAAAGAAAAACGTTTTACTTGCTCATTATTTTTACATTATTTTTTATTACAAGACTTAATTCACAAGATTTTAATGAAGATGGCAAGCCCTTAGTTAGCTTCAAATCGCCTTATAAGACTATATTTGTTCATATACAATACTTGCATAAGGAATTTTATAACCCTAAAATTTCTGCCAAATCATTTAATCCTGAAAAAAATGAACTAGATTCGGCTGTGAAACTTGCCATTAACCTAAAAAAAATCTTCGATGGCAAGGGTATTATTATAGATATGGCAAGCATTTCTCGGGATTCCAATTATGTTGATTCGATTACCGGTTTAGCACGTTATACTCCCTTATCGCAATTACCCGATATATATTTAGAAAAAGTTGGCAACAAATGGTTTTATTCACAGCACACCATAAAAATAATTCCTCTTCTATACAATGAAATGTATCCCTATGAAATTTCTGGATTAGTGGATCGGCTACCAGAATATTTCCAGATTAGCTTTGTTTACCTTGCTATTTGGCAATGGGCTGGATTAATAATATTGATATTTTTAAGTTTTCTGATTTATATAGTATTTGATAAAATTATTATATACTTCTTATTCAAATTTTGGAATCGCTTTGTAAAGAGGGAGATAGTTTCAAGCTCTTTGAAAAGACTTTCACACCCCTTAGGTTTCTTGTTTATCCTGACTCTGTTTGCCAAGTTCTTGCCTATATTATCACTCCCCCTAAAATTTTCATACTTTTTTAATCTTATTTTTGCATTCGCTATACCACTAATTATTACTTATATCATCTATAGAATAACTGATTATGTAAGTGAATTTTTTGCCAAAATTGCCGATAAAACCCCAAGTAAATTAGACGATAAGATTGTACCATTGGTAAGGAAATTCCTAAAAGTAGTCGTTGTGATTTTTGGAGCCCTATACGTACTCAAAAATATTGGTATAGATATTACTCCCTTACTTGCAGGTGTGTCAATAGGTAGCTTGGCGGTAGCACTCGCCGCTCAGGAAACACTGAAAAATATGTTTGGATCGTTGACACTTTTTTCTGACAGAGTATTTGAATTGGGTGATTGGATTATTGCTGAAGATGTTGACGGAAGAGTTGAACAAGTAGGTATTCGCTCTACCAAAGTAAGGTCATTTAACGATTCTATAATTACTGTTCCAAATGGTAAACTTGCTGATATGAACATCAACAATATGGGTAAAAGAAAGTACAGAAGATTTGCTACTAATTTGAGTGTTACATACGATACTTCCATCAGCAAAATCGAAGAATTTATAGAAGGTATTAGAACAATTGTAAATAATCATGAAAAAACAAGGAAAGATTATTTAAGAGTGTACCTTAATAATCTTGGTGATTCTGCCATTATGATACTATTTGATATTTTCTTTGAAGTAGAAGATTATGACGAAGAACTAAAAGCAAAGCATGAAATATTATCTTCAATCATGAATTTAGCTTCTCAACTAAGTGTCGATTTTGCATTTCCAACACAAACCCTTCATTTAGAGAAGGGTAAAAGTTGGGTAGGGTCTGAAAAAAGCGAGGACTCTAAATCAAAACACTTGCACGAAGATGTTTAGATTGAAAATCTCAACGAAATAAATTTCATTCTCACCCCGCCCTCTCCTGATAGGCGAGGGGACTTTTCGGCTTGAGCGTAATTCTTTTTCCCCTTGTCCAATTTGGACAAGCTGTTAGGGGTTGAGGTGGGCTTAAATCTTATTTCTGGTCGCAAGATAAATATTGATTTTCTCCACTTGCTTGGTATTAATGTTTTTTGTAGATTTACAATTAGAGTGCAGATAATTTAATTGCTTTGGAAATAATACAAAGAATACTTACTTTTGCTTTTACAAAGTTCAATCAATCAAACAACAGAGAGCAAATTCCCCCTGTGATAATTAGGACATTTTTGTATTGTATTGATAACCATTTTGGGATGCACAGAAAACAAAGAATATGTATTGATGCCAACTAGTAAAAATACTGGAGAAATAGTAGGTATTTTGACAGTAACGGATATTCAAATTTTACAGCAAAGTAAATTTAAAAGTAACTTATGCTGGTATTCTAATTTTAATGATGTTATAAAAAATGTAAAATTTACTGGTAAGATATATTTTACTGAGGATAATAAAGTTTATTGTTATGGGATGATCTTAGATACTGCTAATTTAATGAAGATTGGATGCTACACTGGGGAAGGTGGTGATCAAAGTTATGATTATGTATATGACCCATCATTTGACGGGACCTATTCATATTCAAACAAAGAATTAATTATGAAATTCAACTTGTCTAACGACCTAGTAAGGAAAAATATTTATAGAAAGTGGGTTTATCAAGTTCAACAAACAGTAATAGCGTATTGTATGTTCCACAAAAACGGTGATAACGAAGCAGACCTTGATCTGATGATGTCATTTGGCGAAGTGTGGAGAATATCCCTTAAGAAATGAGGATAAGCACAACCACAGAGCTATTGCCATTCAGCTAGTGTAAAATAAATAGAAATTACCAAAAAACAAAGCCCACAGCCCAAAACTGTGGGCTTTATATATAGGAAAAATGTTTTGCTCAGACCCGGGCGTCCGAGCTACTAAAAACCAACAAGTCAGTGGTAGAACAGACGTCCCCGTCTGTTCATAAAGGTTTATAAAAAAAGAACGAATTGAATAATTTACGAGATAAAATCATTAGATTTTATTTTTGCAGAAAGAACCTATGCTCAGACGATGGCGTCAGAGCAACCGAAAACCAACAAGTCAATGGTAGAACAGACGTCCCCGTCTGTTCATAAAGTTTTATAAAATGGTTCGCAATCTCCAAAATGGAAATACCTATATTGGAGTTGCTGGAGAAGATGTAGGAAGATTATGATTTTTTATTTAATTTTGTATTAATTAAACAATCAGTTTTAGAAAATGAGCTCAGAAATAATATTAACTGAAGATATTAAGAGCAAAATCTTCACTATTCGTGGAGTTCAAGTTATGCTGGACTTTCATTTAGCTGCAATTTATAAAGTTGAAACACGAAGATTAAACGAACAAGTAAAAAGAAATATAAACCGATTCCCAGACAGATTTATGTTTCAACTTAATAATACTGAATGGGATAACTTGAAATCGCAATTTGCGACATCAAGTTGGGGAGGAGTAAGAAAACTTCCTTATGTGTTTACAGAACAAGGTATTGCTATGTTGTCATCTGTATTAAAAAGTAATACTGCTATAGAAGCTAGCATTATGATAATGGATGCCTTTATAACAATGAGAAGATTTTTAATGGAAAATGCTTCAACTTTTCAGAGATTCGATAGAATTGAATTAAAACAATTAGAAAGTGATCAAAAATTTGAACAATTATTTAAGGCATTAGAAAGTAAAAAACTTGCTCCTACTCAGGGCATTTTCTTTGATGGGCAGATATTTGATGCTTATCAATTTGTAT
>CAYUZZ010000248.1:0-4355 GCA_964449505.1 uncultured Hyphomicrobiales bacterium
TGAATTCAGTGGTGATTTTTTTGTTAAATATCAATTTAAAACAAGTCATGAAATAAAAATTAGCGAAGTTCTATATGAAAATGAAAACTTTTTGATAGAGCTCAATAAAGGATATGTATTAAAGCAAGGTATAAATGAATTGTTTGCAATTTTCCCGATGATAGAATCAGGTTTCCTGACTGATTCAGTCAAGTTTGTTATAGAACCATGCTCCGATACCATAACAATTTATTTTAAGGGAGAAAGAATCGACCTCAAACCAGCCTCATTTGATATGACAGAATTAAACTTTGGGACTGAATTCAAAAATCAAAAAGGGGTAATTTCTCTCAAAATATCTAATGATAATATATCAGAGGATTTAATCATTAGTAATATTATGGTTCCATTTCCATTTAAAATGCTCAAGCCCATTATAAGTGAATTTCCACTTACGATTAAAGCTAATTCATTTTATGATGCAGAATTTGAATTCTCAAGAGAAATTGCTGGAGATTTTAGTGACAGTATTACATTCCAAACAGATAAACCATGTACAATAAATCAAAAATTATCGATTGTAGGTTCCTCGGTTGACCAGGGTACATACAATATAATAATGAACTTACCTGACCAATTAACAGTAGAACTAAATAATAAATTTGTACTACCACTTGAAACCATATTGCCAAGTGGCTTTAGTGCCTCTGCATCAAATTTGCAAATTCTTAAATTTCACTTTTCATACGACCCAGCAATATTAGACATCATTGATGCCAAATCCCTTGCCAGCACTGTATCCCTAAATTCCTCTTCCAATAGTTTTGCTGGAAAATTTGTTGCAGAATTTAAATTAATCGAACCTCAAAATTTTGTTGATGGCGATTTAATTGAACTTGAGATTGAACCATTATTAGGATACAAGCTTCAAACATTGGTCAAGTTAGATAGTGTAATATATACTGCAAGTACAAATATCGAAACGCTACCCGATAGTTCTAATATTAAAATTATAGGAGAATGCAATATAGAGAACAGGACTATTGAAATCAATGGTACCCCAAGCCTAAAAGTAATTAATGGTAACCCTATAGAAGGCACAGCCAATATTGATTTTACAATAATGAGCGACGAGTTAACTACTATCAATTTATTTAACTCTCTTGGGGAAAAAATACTTGTGGTAGTCAATCAGAATTTGAAAGCTGGTTCTTATTATGCCACTTTTGACTCAAAGGGTTTACCTTCTGGCAATTACTTTCTTACATTAGAAAATGGAATAAATTTATTGATCGTGCCAATTTCACTAATCCATTAATCTTTGACCGGTGTTTCAATTATAATCTGAACAGTTCGGCAATAGAATCTTCCCTCAGGAGTATCGTTTGGATATAAGAGAGAAGATTCTCCTATGCCTTGAACATTCTCAGATGGAATTTTTAAACGTTTAGCAACAGAACTTGCTCTTTTATCAGATAACTTTTTATTTGTTTCTTCTTCGCCTATACTATCGGTATAACCTTTAATATAAATCTTCGAATCAGCCATAATGCGGTTTTTAATCAAATCTGCAACACTTTTGTGCTCCTTCCGCAATTCAGATTTTCCAAAATCAAACAAAATTAAACTATAATATTCAAATTCTTTATCGGAAATACTTTCCAGTCTTTTACGGTCAATCGTTAATTGCTCAACAGGTAATCTATTTTTGGAACTTATGGCAGTTTGTCCTAATTTATCTTGTACTTTGAGAAAATAAAAAATACTCCCAGCAGATTTTGGTCTGTTACCATTCTGGGAAAGTTTCCAAGCAATGGTAGAATCGGGTGCACCCATTCCATTTTTCTCGAAAATAGTCTTATTGTCATACTCTGCTACTAATTGCCAATTGTCAATCTCAATATCGGATTTCCAAGTGTTTAAAAACTTCAAATTATAATCATCTACAACTCTCATTGTATCAGTTGTAGTTACGGGCTCGTTAATTCTAAAGTCATTAGTTAAAATTTCAACTCTACGGTTTTCCTCCAAACTAACACTGTCATCACTTTTTGAAGGCTTGTCAGGCAAATTTCTTGCTTTAATAGGCATTCTTGTACCATCAATTTCCCAAACATCACGCAAATAATCGCGAACTGCAACAGCTCTATCTCTTGATAAATCAGTATTACCCTTTTCATCATCAGTATTTGAATTACACCCAACAATTTCAATCTTTGCATCAGGATTATTCCTTAATCTTAGCCCAATAATATTCAAAACCTGATAATAAGTTTCCAGAGCCCCCAGATTTTGTAAAGACTTTATTCCAAAGTTTTTGGTATCAGAATACTTAATTTTAATGTATCTATCTGGTATTGTTGATGAATTTTGTTCAAAGAATACATAATTAAGAAGTGGCCTCATGTTTAAGGAAATAAAATCTTCAATTTGTACATTGAAATTCTTTTCTAACTTCCCCGTACTGTCAACCCTAAAAACTTGGACACTTGCTGCCAAAGCAGGTGGTGCTTCAGGCAATGTTGGCTTAGGGAAGGGTGGTGGAAGAGGAGGAGGTGGTGGTGGTGGTGGTGGCTGTGATTCTCTGTATTTTACAGAAAGCCCCGCCCTGAATACATGAACATTCCAATTTAATCCACTCACTACAGGGGTTAAATTATACCCATAAGAAATTTCCGGTGCTAAAATTAATGAGCTATCCTTGTTTAACTTGGTTTCATAAGAAGCCCCAATTCTAAATCCCAGTTCGAATGATGACAAAGCAGGAATATCTCCGTAACTTAAGTTATGTTTCCGTAGCCCGTCATTAAAAGTGCCCCTATTATCAGGTTTGATAATTTCTTCTTTTTGATAATGGTCAGAATTGGTAGCCAAGGCAAATCTCAGACTGAAATTAGCCCAAAAGTTGTGAAAAAAAGAATATAAAAATGTTGGCTCCACTCCAATACTCGAATACTTGCTATCTAATAAAAATTCAATTTCTGCAGCTTGAGATTTACCATCAATAATTACATTTTTTATTTCAACGGAATTAAACTTCCCAGCATAACTATCAAAACCAAGCCTTGCAGCAATCCTCATTGTTTGGTCTAATGGATATTCAAACAAGGCGCCCATAGAAAATCCAAAACCATACCCATCATCATAATTAGGACAACAAACATTAATTCCGGGCAAATCAGTAAAACTACTTACATTCAAGTTATAATTATAATTAAAATATAATCCATATCTTGGTTTTAAAGTATAGTCAGTAGAATCTACACTTTGCAAATCCTCGGCGGGGGATTTACTTAAGAAGATAAAAAATATCGACAACAAATAAATAATATTCTTCATTACTGCATTACAATTTTCAAAAAATACAAATATAGCAATAAATCAAATATATATTGGCAGTAATTAATATTACCAAATGGCAATGTTCGTCAATATCTGCAAGTTTACTTTGGTAAATTGCTTAATTAGAGTTAATTTGCATCTTTATATCTTTACAATTTAAAAAAAAATGGTGATATTATGACAGATGTATCAAATATGCAAATAGCTACAAAATGTGTTCACTCAGGCACGAAAGAAAGTGCCGAGGGTGCTGTAATTACTCCGATTTATCAAACCTCTACTTTCAAATTCAAGAATGTGGAACATGGTGCAAGCCTATTTAAAGGCGAAGCTGATGGATACATATATACCAGAATGAGAAATCCTACCGTTGAGGCGATGGAAGATGCAGTTGCATCATTAGAAGGCGGTGCAAAAGCAATTGGTTGTGCAAGCGGTATGGCTGCAGTTCATCTTTTATTTGCAACAGTTCTTAGTAGTGGTGACCACATAATTTGCAGCGAGAGTGTATATGGTCCAACAATAACAATCCTTAATGATTTATTTTCAAGATATGGAGTGGAATTTACTTTTGTCGATAGTTCCAAAATAGAAGACATCAGGGCTGCCGTAAAAAGTAATACAAAATTAATTTATTTAGAAACGCCTGGAAATCCTACCCTTTCTATCGCCGATATAGAGGAAACTTCAAAAATAGCGAAATCAATAAATGCAAAACTTGCCGTTGATAATACTTTTATGAGTCCTGTTTTCCAAAAACCTTTTGAATTTGGAGCTGATTATATTATTCACTCTATGACAAAATATCTGAATGGTCATGCTGATGTAGTTGCAGGAATTGTAGTATTAAAAAGCAAAGAAGATTATCCGAAATTCCGTAAAATGTCAAATTTAATTGGTGGAGTAATCGACCCATTCAACTCATTTTTAGTTCATAGAGGGCTTAAGACACTTAGTATCAGGGTGGAACGTGCAGCTCAAAATGCTATGGTAATTGCAAAGATTTTGGAAAATCATCCAAAAGTCTCCTGGGT
>CAYUZZ010000249.1:0-4335 GCA_964449505.1 uncultured Hyphomicrobiales bacterium
TTAAATGAATTAAGCACATTCCTCAAAGATAAATTTGGTTATGAAACTGGTGCTTATCAGGGATATGACTTTGAAACACCAGCTACAAGATTCATTTTTAAATTAGATTACAACTTAGACCAAAATAATAAAATATCTTTGAGATACAATCATTTAGATTCTAAAACTGATGTTTTAACTTCAAATTCGTCATCATTGGGTAATGGTAGTAGAAGAAGCTCAATAAATGCACTGAATTTCTCAAGTGCAAATTATGCGATTTTAGAAAATATTCGTAGCATTATTGGTGAATGGAATAGTGTACTTAGCGATAATATGACAAATAATATGATTATTGGCTACAGATTCCATGACGAAAGCCGAGAACAACCAGGAAGTATTTTCCCATTCGTTGACATATTAAAAGATGGTCTTACTTACACATCTTTTGGTACAGAAGCATTTACTCCCAGCAACAAATTAACATATAGCACCCTACAGTTTCAAAATAATTTTAACTTATATCTAAAAGATCATAGTTTATTGTTTGGACTTAGCATCGAAAGTTATGAATCGAAAAACGTTTTCTTCCCAGGCTCTCAAAGTGTTTATGTTTACAACTCACTACAAGATTTTTATGACGATGTAAATAAAACCAAAGAAGTAACTCTTAATAAATTCCAATATAGATATGCTAATATTCCAGGTCAAACCGAACCGGTTCAGCCATTAAAGGTGTTATATGGTGGAATTTATGCTCAAGATGATTGGACTGTTTTGGAAAATTTCAAATTAACTGCTGGGGTCAGAGTTGATTTGCCAATGTTTAGCGAAACTGGCTTCAAAAACGATAGTGCAAACTCATACACATTCAGAGATGAAAATGGCCAAGATGTAAAGTATCAAACTCAAAAGCTTCCAGATGCTGCTCCATTATTCTCTCCAAGACTTGGCTTTAATTGGGATGTCTTCAATAATAAAACTACACAGTTACGAGGCGGTTCTGGTATCTTTACCGGAATTCCTGCTTTTGTATGGATTTCGAACCAAATCGGTAATAATGGTGTAATGACTGGATTTGAAGAACAAAAAAGTACTACTACCAGACCATTTAATCCCAATCCCGAAGCATACAAGCCCCAAGATGTTACAGGTGCTCCTGCCTTAAGCTATGAATTAGCCCTTACAGACCCCAATTTTAAATTCCCTCAAATTTGGAGAACTAATTTAGGAATAGACCAAAAATTACCTTTTGATATGATTGCTACTTTTGAATTTATCTATAACAAAGATGTAAATGGAATATACTACATCAATGCAAACTTACCGGCAGCACAAACTAAATTTACAGGTGCTGACCAAAGAGAAAAATGGACATCAAACAGAATTAATCCAAAAATTACAAACGCTATTGTATTAAAAAATCAAGATGTTGGTTCTTCATATAATTTAGCATTCTCTTTAGAAAGAAATTTTGCTAATGGTATATATGGCAAAGTGGGTTATGCTTACGGTGTTTCCAAAAATACTGTTGACGCTGGCTCTATTGCTTACGGCTCTTGGGCTAATAATCCTATTTCTAATAACCCTAACAACCCTGGGGCAAGTTTATCTGCATATACTCCTGATAATAGATTGTTTGCTGCATTATCATACAAAATTAACTATTTTAATTTTGGCTCTACTTCAATTTCTTTATTCTTTGAATCATACACTGCAGGACGTTCAAGCTACATTTATAGCAGAGACTTCAACGGAGATGGTGGTGCAAATGACCTGATATATATTCCTAAAGATAAATCAGAAATGTATTTCAAAGAATACACAGTTGATGTAAAAGACAAAACTGGTACTAAAGTCCCCGTTAAAATTACAGCTATTGCCCAAGAAGATGCTTTCGAAGCATTTATCAACCAAGATGAATATTTAAGTGCTAACCGTGGCAAAGTTGCAGAAAGAAATGGTGTTGTATTACCAATGACTACAAGATTAGACTTGGGAATTTCACAAGAATTCTATACTGAGATATTCGGTAAAAGAAACGCTTTAGAAATTAGACTTGACATAATAAACTTCACTAATTTGTTAAATAAGGATTGGGGCGTTGGTCAAATTTTATCAACAAATAGACCACTTATAATTGATAAAACTGGAGATGAAACTTACAAAATGGCTACATCAAGTATTACCTTAGATGATAACAACAATGGAGTAGTTAAATTCTTAGACAAATCATTAACAAATACAGCATTTATTGATGATGTTTATAGATTACAAATAACCTTGCGATATAAGTTTAATTAAAATATTTCCAAACTTCGATGTTATAACGAAGCGTTTATTTTATGATTTATAAGATGCCCGGTACATTGAAAGTATCGGGCATTTCTAATTTAATTAACTTGATTAAATATCATTTATATTTTCATCTTAATTTATCTTCACAAATTTCTCCACCCTACCACCAATCTTCACAAAATAGACGCCTGGCGATAGCCCCGATACATCTATTCTTAGCCCCTCGACTTGCAGATATGCTTTTTCAACAGACTCATATCAATTATTCAACGAAATAAATTTTTCGAGTTAACCAACTATCGCCATCTTCTGGTATAATATTTAGGAAATATAATCCTTTTGGAATGTTTCGAGAGATTAAATTTAATGTTTGAATTCCTTTTGAAAAATCCCTTTTTTTGCAGATGGTTAGTACTAAATCTCCATTAATATTTGTTAAAAATATATCTAAGTTTTGTGACTTATTGTTATAGAATTTAAGATAAACCTCACTCAAATTTCTAACTATTGAAGGGGCTAAGGCAATTATTCTTAACTTATCTTCTTCATCTTTTTGATAAATGCTCTCTTTTAATAAATTATTTTTAGAAATTTTAATTGTATCTCCATTTGACATAACCATTTGATTATAAATACCTTTAAAGTAATATCTGTCAGCAAAAAATACTCCAAAATTTGGGGGATAAAATTCAGGAACTATTACAGAACCTGTTGCCAATTCAACTGAATCTAGATAGTTGATAAGTCGATTTCTGAATAATGTATTCACAGAATCAAAAAATAGTGGATTGTCAACATAAGAACCATATAAATCAAAAACCGAGGCTCTGTTAGTCCAGAATTTGAACGACTTGGCTATCATACCAAATGGTGTAGAACCATCCCTTAGCACTGTAAATCTAATATAAACATTTCTATTTATACAATTTGAAGGAACAACTCTTTTATGATATGTTAAATCAGTTTCCGAACCAAGTAAAATTGCTTCGAAACGGTTGTTTACTGGTGGGGAAATAACTGAATCGATTGTAGCCAACACCATATTTGTATTAGCATCTACCAAATCAACCGTAAATTTACTTAAATCATCTATGCCTCTACTTCCTCCGGATGAATTTGAATTTTGAAAGGCTTTACAAGGGTCTCTATTAAGTACAGATTTCCTGAAAAATTCAATTTGAATATAATTATTTGGTAAATAAAAAGATTCAGTCCTTAAAATCTGAAAAAAATCTTGACTTTCGCCAACTGTCCAAGATGATTGAAAAGACTTTTGGGGTAGTTTTTCTAAACTATCAGATAGATATATCCAATGTTTTTGTTGAATATTATCAGTGAATGATATATTGCCTATTTCATAATAAACCGAAGCACTATCATAAATATTTGATAGTAAGAAGTAAGTGTTAAATCTAATTTCCTCGGGATGAATAGAGAAAATAGCTTCCTGTCTTTGTGCGTACATATTAAATGCAGACAGAATGATAAATATGTATATTTTTTGTTTCATAATTAGTTCCCATTTCCTTGAATGTCAATATTTTCACAATTGCTATTATGCATCATCAGCATTTGAGCTTGCTGCAGCATAAGTTGAAATTCTGGAGAATTAATGCAATTCTCTCCGTTTGTTATAAAGTAACAATCATCGTATGATTGCCCCCCATGTTGGCAGGCTGCAAAATTAGCTAAAGTTATTCTAATCATAACCAAATCTGCTATATTTGAAGGACAAACTTCATAATACTCTCTTACACAAAAAAAATCCTGGTCAATGGCACAAGGCGGATATTCATTCCCAACCACTGGGATACAGCATTCAATGTTGGGACACTCCACTTTTGCATCTTTTATATTTGAATAAACAAGTTGGGATAAAATAAAAATCAAACCTATAATTATAAATGCAGTTTTCATTTTTAAAAATCCTTTTTTTATAAATTATTAATTAAGTAAATAACAAGAAATAGAAACTTAAATAAGGCTTTATAAATGTGGGTTGACGTGCTCTCCTGAAATTATATTTATAGTATTTTGTTGATAAATTTTGATTGTTCC
>CAYUZZ010000250.1:0-4307 GCA_964449505.1 uncultured Hyphomicrobiales bacterium
TAATAAATTATTTTTATTGAGTAAAATGAACGAAAATAAAAAAATATTTCAATTTGGATTTAGATGGGAATTTGTGCTTGCCTTGTTATTAATAATTTTGGACCAAAGCACTAAGGTTTATTTTAAGGGATTTAACCTTTTGGGGATACATCATCAGGGTTTAGTATATGGTGAACAAGTACCCGTGATTGGCACTTTTTTGCAATGGACTTACATAGAGAATGCTGGAATGGCATTTGGGATTGAATTTGGCTGGGGAAAAATCTTTTTATCTTTATTCTCGGTTATCGCATCATTGTTTCTTGCATATTTGATAATACGTATTCGCAAAAGCCCCCTACCCGTATTAATTGGCTTTTCGTTAGTGTTTGCAGGTGCGGTGGGTAATTTGATTGACAGGGTATTTTATGGTGTTATTTTTGGCGAGGGTGCACTGTTTTATGGCAGGGTGGTTGATTTTATACAGGTTGACATTCCTGATATTAGATTTTTGGGTTGGCAGTATTTCCCCATTTTCAATGTAGCAGATTCTTGCGTAACCGTTGGAGTAATTATTTTGATTTTATTCCATTCACAACTTCCTGATTTTGATAAAATTATTCCTTGGTTTAATTCAAAAAAGACACAAAAAATGATGGCAGAAGAAATCAATATTGAAAGCGAGTAAAGAATAGTTTTGCCAAATAAACAAGAGTATTGCGGAACATTTTAAAAAACGTCAGTATTAAGCTCCAATAATTTATAATTCTTTTAATATCAAAACGTTTTAAAGGCTTGTTTTTGAACATATTGCAGAAATAAAATCCTAATTGTTTGGTTTTATTAGATTTGTTAATTTAATTTAACCTAAAGTATTTTGTAAAATTAACAAATATTCGTATTTTCGCTGTTCTGTATAGTTCTTAAATTAAAAAATTATTATTAATAAATGGTATAATTAAATGGATCTCTCAAAAGTAAGAAATATAGGTATATCCGCCCATATTGACTCGGGCAAAACAACATTAAGTGAACGTATATTGTTCTACACAGGAAAAATACACCAGATCATTGAAGTAAGAAGCAAAACGGGTGCTGGTCCAACTATGGATTCGATGGATTTGGAAAGAGAAAAGGGTATTACAATTCAGTCGGCAGCCACTTACTGTAAGTGGAAAGATTTAAGCATCAACCTGATTGATACACCAGGGCACATAGATTTTACCGTTGAAGTAGAACGTGCTCTTCGTGTATTAGATGGAGCTGTATTGGTACTGTGTGCAGTAGCTGGTGTTCAGTCACAGTCTATAACTGTTGACCGTCAAATGCGCCGCTATAATGTTCCGAGAATTGCATTTATTAATAAGGCAGACCGTTCTGGTGCTAACCCCGACAGAGTGGTAGAGCAATTACGCGACAAACTCCACCACCATCCAGTACTACTAACAATGCCAATTGGTGTGGAGGATAGATTTGAAGGCGTTATTGATTTAATTAAAATGAAAGCTATATATTACAAGGGTGGTAACGGTGAAGATGTTGTCGAAACAGAAATCCCTGAATATTTGTTAGACGAAGCTAAAACACGCCGTGCAACCATGATTGAAATTTTATCAGACCATGATGATTTGATTGCAGAGAAATTTCTGGCAGATGAAGAAATAACTATGGATGAGCTTTATTCAAGTATCCGCAAACAAACTATAGACCTGTATCTTACTCCTGTATTTGTGGGAACTGCAAAGATGAATAAAGGTGTTCAGACTTTATTAGATGGCGTAGGACATTTCCTTCCATCTCCCTTGGATATTAAAAATTACGGGCTTGACCGTGATAATGCCGAAGAAAAAGTTGAACTGATATCTGATGAAACCAAACCAGCGGTTGGACTTGCATTTAAATTAGAAGACGGAAGATATGGGCAGCTTACATATATGAGAATCTATCAGGGTACAATCAAAAAAGGAGACTTCATTGTTAATATGAGCAATGGGAAAAGACTGAAGGTGCCGAGATTGGTTCGTATGCACGCTAACGAAATGAACGAAATTGAAGAGACATCTGCTGGCGACATTGTAGCTATGTTTGGTATTGATTGTGCATCGGGGGACACCTTTACCGATGGTTCCGTTAATTATTCTATGACTTCAATGTTTATCCCTACACCAGTTGTGGAGTTATCGGTAGCACCTAAAGAAAAAGCCGGACAAGTAAATTTCTCGAAAGCTATGAACAGATTTCAAAAAGAAGACCCTACTTTCAGGGTAGCACGTGACGAAGATAGTGGTGAAACTATTATCAAAGGTATGGGCGAGCTTCATCTTGAAATTTATATTGAAAGAATTAAAAGAGAATATAGTTGCGAAGTAGTAGTTGGACGTCCACGGGTGGCATATCGTGAAGCAATTTCACGTGCTTCCGAATACGACTATACACACAAAAAGCAAACCGGTGGTGCTGGACAGTATGCCCGTGTTGCCGGAAGTGTAGAGCCATTGCCGTTAGACCAACACGAACAATATATGTTCAGCAACAATATTGTTGGTGGATCAATTCCAAGAGAATATATACCAGCTTGCGATAAAGGATTTGCCGAGCAAGTCCACGAGGGCTTTTTGATTGGTCAGCCACTTGTTGGCGTTAAAGTAAACCTAAACGATGGGTCGTTCCATCCTGTTGATTCATCTGAAATGGCATTCAAGACAGCTGCCAAAATGGCTATGAGAGAAGCCCTGGCAAAAGCCGGTGCCATAATATTAGAGCCAATAATGAAACTGGAAACATCCTCTCCCGAAGAATTCCAAGGTGTAGTAATCGGACAGATAAACCAACGACGCGGTATGATACTTAATACCAAATCAGACGCTGGCTACGTGGTTGTAGAGGCAGAAGTTCCTTTGAAGGATATGTTTGGATATTCCGGGGACTTGCGATCAGTAACACAAGGCAAAGGAGAATTTACGATGGAATTCCTAAAATATCATGCAGTTCCAAAAAACATTCAGGAAGAAATAATAAAAGAATATAAAGAAAGAGAAGCCGCCAAGGCATAATTTCCAAACTAAATTAATTCTTAAAAAGAACTTATGAACCAATCATAAGTTCTTTGCTTATGTAGCAAGTGCCCTAATTACCAAAAATTAATTTGTGTGACGTGTTAAATTTAAGTAACTTTGCATACCATTTATTGAGTATCTGTAGATAAATGATAGAAACTTTATAATACGAATAAATGCCTTATAAGAGTAGATATACTGAATAGATACAAAACATTCACATAAGACGACGAAAAGTTTGCAAAAGAGTTGTTTTCTTGCCGACGCACAGCAAGGAATTCATACATTTGTAGTTATTTGAAACGGATTTGAAAAATGAATTTAGACCAATATATTGACAATGTAAACCAAAAGTTCAAAGCTGGAAATGCGACTGAACACACTTTTCGTGGAATTTTAGAACAACTTATCGAAAGTATTGTACCGACAATCAGAGCAACCAACGAACCGAAAAGACAGAGTTGCGGAGCACCTGATTACATCTTGACAAAAAAGGATATTCCCGTTGGTTTTATCGAAGCAAAAGACATTGGCGATAAAGACCTTGATGGAGCAAAGAAAACAGGGAACAAAGAACAATTCGACAGGTATAAAGCATCGTTAAACAACTTGATTTTTACCGATTATCTCGATTTTCATTTATATCGTGAGGGACAATTTGTAACCAAAATCGCAATTGCTGAACTACACCCCTCCATTGGAGGGGCTGGGGGAGGTCAAATAAAACCAATACCAGAAAATTTCGAGCGATTTGAAAACTTCATTAAGGACTTTTGTACCCACATTGGGCAAACGATAAAAAGTAGTAAAAAACTGGCTGAAATGATGGCAGGCAAAGCCCGCCTGCTTTCTGAGGTTATTGAAAAAGCTCTAACCAGCGATGAAACCCATAACGAGGACAGCACACTGAAAGACCAAATGAATGCCTTTAAACAAATCCTTATCCACGATATTACTCCCAAAGGATTTGCCGATGTATATGCTCAAACCATTGCTTACGGAATGTTTGCAGCACGTTCACACGATGCCACTTTGCCAACTTTTAGCAGACAAGAAGCATACGAACTCATACCAAAATCAAATCCATTTCTTAAAAAACTCTTTGGTTACATTGCAGGGCTTGACGTTGACGACCGCATAAAATGGATTGTTGACGATTTGGTTAATATTTTCCTTGCGTGCAACGTAGATGAAATTTTGAAAAACTACGGCAAAAATACGAAAATGGAAGACCCGATAATCCATTTTTACGAAACTTTCCTGAGCGAATAC